>CAZOGT010000329.1:0-3598 GCA_964579015.1 uncultured Acidobacteriota bacterium
CATTCGCCCTTTCTCGCAGGAGGTTGTCCTCGAAATAGAGAGGATCATTCTTGTTTCCCTCTTTGAGTACAATCTCAAGTTTTTCCTGGGTATCGTTCAGGAGAGGGACGAATTCTTTCAATTCTTTTTTATATCCGTCTGCTTCAACCCAGATACGGTAATAGTCGTCTCTCAGCTTTTTGAAAAAGGCTATTCCCTGGTTATTGGTTCTTTCATCGTCACTCCTGTTGTTTTTGAGGGCAAACGCAAAGACTTTCGCTTTTTCAACAGGCTGACCGTTTTCATCGACACATTTCACTTCCAGGCTGTTGTCCGCAAGGCCGGCTCCCGTGAGAATCAGTGTCAATACACAAAGGTAGACTAGGTTCCTTATGAATGATTTTCTCATCAATTTCTCCATTTTGGTTGCCGGGTCTGCCGGCTTGATCAGGGTATTTGAGTACAAGAGAATATTTTTAATACGGAAATCAACCCCAAAAAAAGAGGTTTCCGTGTAGTTCAGGTTACAGGTTTAAAATTCTACCATAAAGGGATTTAAAGTTCACAAACTAATGGATGGCTGCCAGCTGTAAAGGTTCAAAAACAAATCTTCACAAGACCTCTGAAAAAAAGGCAATTTCGGACTCAGCTGATTCCAGGCAGTCGCTGCCATGGACGGCATTCCTGCTGTGGGTTTCTCCATATAGTTTTCGAATAGTACCATCTTCGGCCTCAGCGGGATTGGTTGCCCCCATCAGGTTGCGCCAGTCTTCTATGGCATTTTTTCCTTCCAGGACAGCGACCACTATCGGGCCTTCCGAAATGAAATCAGTAAGGGGATCAAAAAACTCCTTATCCTTATGAACTGCATAGAATTCTCCGGCTTCATTTTTCGTAAGAACTACCATTTTCAGGCGAATGATCTTGAGGCCGCGTTCTTCAGCTTTCGCAAGAATTTTACCAATAAGATTTTTTTTAACAGCATCAGGTTTAATAAGCGCAAGTGTTTTAAGCATAGGGACGGATTTTATAATGAATGCCGGAAAAAAACAGCCGGAGGAGCTTAATTTTCTGAAAAAATCTATAGATTCAGATTCCTGACGGCATCACCTATGCCGGCCGGGCTTTCCGCAACGGTGATTCCACATTCTTTCATCTTTTCAATTTTTTCAGCAGCCGTGCCTCTTCCCTGGGAGACGATGGCCCCGGCGTGACCCATTCTTCTTCCCGGGGGAGCAGTTCTCCCTGCAACAAACCCCACCACAGGCTTGGCGAATTCCGCTGCAATGTATTCGGAGGCCTTTTCCTCTTCTGCACCCCCGATTTCTCCGATCATGACCACTGCTTCGGTCTCAGGGTCATCGTTAAAGAGCCTGAGGGCATCGATAAAAGTGGTTCCGACAATCGGGTCTCCCCCGATGCCTATGCAGGTGCTCTGTCCGATTCCGCGGGCAGTGAGCTGGCACACTGCTTCATAGGTCAGTGTCCCGCTCCTGGAGATCACTCCAACCGGACCTTCCTTGTGGATCTGGGCAGGCATAATACCGACTTTGCATTTACCCGGTGAAATTATACCCGGGCAATTGGGCCCGATCAGCCGGGACCGGCTTGATTTCAGGACGTTGTGCACAGCCAGCATGTCCCTGGCTGGGATCCCCTCGGTAATGCAGACAACCAGTGAAATGCCGGCGTCAATGGATTCCAGGATAGAATCGGCCGCATATGGAGGGGGCACAAAAATGAGGCTGGTATTGGCACCCTCTTGCTTAACGGCTTGTGAGACAGTGTCAAAAACCGGAATGCCCATGTGAATCTCCCCGCCTTTTCCGGGGGTTACTCCCGCCACCACCGAGGTGCCGTATTTCCGGCAGAGGTCGGCATGAAAACTTCCCTCCCGGCCGGTTATTCCCTGTACCGCCACCCTTGTTGATTTGTCTGCCAGTATTGCCATTCTAATCTCCTGTCCTGCCGGCTGCCATGACCACTCTTTCCGCCGCATCGCCCATGTTTTCAGCCAGGGTGAAGCTGAGCCCTGATTCCTGCAGGATCCTTCGGCCTTCAGCAACATTGGTTCCCTCCAGCCTGATGACTACGGGTAGATCCGTCCCGGTTTCTGAAACCGATTCAACAATTCCTTTCGCCACGGTGTCGCAGCGCATTATCCCTCCGAAAATATTGACAAGGACCGCCCTGACCCGGGAATCGGAGACAAGTATGCTGAAGGCCTCTTTCACTTGATCGACATTGGCCCCTCCGCCGACATCCAGGAAGTTGGCCGGATTGCCGCCTGCCAGCTTGATTATGTCCATGGTTGCCATGGCCAGGCCTGCTCCGTTGACCATGCAGCCGATATGGCCGTCAAGCCTGATGTAGTTCAGATTGTGGCGTGATGCCCTGATCTCAAGAACATCCTCCTCATCATAATCACGGAGGGAGAGGATCTCCGGATGCCTGTACAATGCATTGTCGTCGAAATTGATTTTGGCGTCCAGGGCGACCAGGTTCCCTGCGGTGGTCAATACCAGGGGATTAAGTTCAATCAGTGAGCAGTCCAGATCCATGAAAACACGGTAGAGTGGACCAAGGAGTTTTGCAAACTCACCGGCCTTGATGCCCAGAGCATAGGCTATCCGGCGGGAGCGGAAACCAGAAAGGCCCGTGGAAACATCTACGTGTTCCCTGATAATTGCCTCCGGTTTATCTGCGGCCACTTTTTCGATCTCAACCCCTCCCTCAGTGCTGGCCATGATCAGAAGTTTTCCTGCTGTCCGGTCAACCAGGAGTCCCAGGTAGAACTCCCTTTCAATCTCTATCCCCTGCTCCAGCAGGAGGATATTTATCCTTTTCCCTCCAGGTCCGGTCTGGGGGGAAAAGATGGTTTTCCCGAGGAGTTCGGCTGCCATGATTTCAGACTCAGACGGCGACCCCGCAAGCTTTATACCCCCGGCTTTTCCTCTTCCACCCGCGTGTACCTGGGCCTTGACAGCCAGGGGGACGCCCAGCTTCTTTGCGATGTCCCAGGCCTTGGCTGGATTTCGGATCGGGACCCCTTCAGGGACGGCAACCCCGTAGCTTTTTAGGAGGGCTTTGGCCTGATATTCATGAATTTTCATAGGGAGAGATTTATCACGGCCCCTCGTTCAATGCAAGAACAAAAGTTCAGCCCAATCCGGATTTGCCTTCCGGCATCCCTGTTTTGTCGACTTGCTTTGCGTTAAGATAGGAAACGGAGGCGGGCCTGATGAATCAGTCTATTGAACGGAATTACGATAACGCGGTCCGGCCGGAGCAGCTGGCGGATAAACTGGGATTTGGAGATGTCAAGTGGATGGGCCGGGGTGATCAGCTGGTCTGGCTTGAAAACCGGTCAGACCGAGGCGTCCTGGTAACCGGTGTCCTTGCAGGCCCCGGGGTCATGGATTTTACCCGGGAACATTCCGTGAGGGCGGGAGTTGGATATGGCGGAGGTGATTTCAGCTGCAGTGGAAGTTCTGTTTATTTTGTCAGCGGTCAGGAGCTGTTCTCCCAGTCGATCGGCGAGACTTCCCCGTCCCTGGTCTACTCTTCGAAAGGAGAGATATCATCCCCCGCCTCTTCTCCTTCAGGGGCCGTGATGGTT
>CAZOGT010000330.1:0-3595 GCA_964579015.1 uncultured Acidobacteriota bacterium
TGGTGGACGGAAAGGACCGCAAGGTGCCGGTCGCATCAATGCCGGGATGTTTCAGGTTCAGCCCGGACAACCTCCTGGAAGTTGCCCGGGAAGCATTTTCGCTGGGAATTCCCGCTGTGGCATTGTTTCCCGCGCTGGAAGAGAAACTCAAGGATTCAACAGCCAGTGAATCCTGGAACAGGGAAGGGCTGCTGCAGCGTACAGTGCGGATGCTCAAGCAGGCGCTGCCGGAGCTCCTGGTGATAACCGATGTGGCCATGGATCCCTACTCCAGTGACGGGCATGATGGTTTTGTCAGGGACGGACAGGTTCTCAATGACCCGACCCTTGAGATACTGGCAAGCATGGCATTGTCCCAGGCCGAGGCCGGAGCTGATATTGTGGCGCCGTCGGATATGATGGATGGCCGGGTCGGGTTTATCCGCAGGGCTCTGGACCATTCCGGCTACCAGGATGTGAGTATCCTGGCATACAGCGCCAAATACGCTTCAGCTTTTTACGGCCCTTTCCGGGACGCGCTCGATTCCGCCCCAAAGTCCGGGGACAAGAAAACTTACCAGATGGATCCGGCCAACTCCAGGGAGGCTGTCCGTGAAGTGCTGCTGGATGAAGATGAAGGGGCGGACATCGTGATGGTCAAGCCGGCTCTGGCATACCTGGATGTCATATCGGCCGTGCGGGATTCCACCTCCCTTCCCCTGGCGGCGTATAATGTGAGCGGTGAGTATGCCATGGTAAAGGCTGCGGCAATGCAGGGCTGGCTTGAGGAGAACGGGGCTGTTGACGAGATCCTGCTCTCCATCAGGAGGGCTGGAGCGGATATGATTCTCACTTATTTTGCCCTCGATTATGCCCGAAGATTCTGAATACGGGTTTCCGGCCTGAAGAGGAATGATATTACTGCTAAAATGCCTGTTTACAGGAAAAGAGGACCAGGCTCTGATGCCGGGACTGCCATTCCTGACAAGCAGTTTTTTGTAACATGGGGAGCCTGACGTATTATGTACCTGACCATATTGAGCCACCCGGTATTCATCAACCTGGACTTTCACATGCCGATGATCCTGGACCTTTCTCATCCCCTGATCATGCTGACAGGGGAGAATGGCTGCGGGAAGTCCACCCTCCTCCATTCCATCTATTACGCCATGAAAGGGGAGGATGTTGAACACTACGCCTATGAATTGAACCTCAAAACGATCGATTCAAAACCAGAGGTTTTCCTTTTTGACGCTGAACAGCATAATCCCAGGAACCAGATGGAGATGTTTGAAGATGATCCGAAGATGCAGGAATTTCTCTCCATGGCCAGTCACGGCCAGGTGATGATATCCCTGTTCAGGGATTCATTTCCAAGCCTTCCGGATGGGACCATGCTGCTGCTGGATGAGCCCGAAATGGCGTTGTCCCAGTCTAATCAAAGGAGAATCCTCAAGATGCTCATGGAACTGGTTGATAAAAAAAACATGCGGATCATAGCCGCGACCCACTCCCCGGTACTCCTGGATTCAGATGATACTTATGTGATCAACCTGGACAACTACAGGAACAGGAATGTGATCAGGGATGACATGCCTCTTCCCGGGGCCAGCCAGATTTCCTGAACAGATGTAGAACTGAACGGCTTTAAAAAGAGCTGCCTGACGGGATTGAATTATTATCATGGCCAAATCAAATACCAGACCATTAAGCGGAATGAGGGACTTCCTGCCTGACGATGTGATCAGAAGAAAGCATGTGGTGGGAATCGTCGAGCATGTATACCGGTCCTATGGATTTGAACCCCTGGAGACCCCGGCCATGGAACGCCTGGATACCCTGCTGGGTAAATATGGGGAGGAGGGTGATCAGCTGATATTCAGGGTTATGAAGAGAGGGGATAAACTGGAAAGGCTGCTGTCGGCTTCCCCGGAGGAGGATGTCCTGGCTGATTCAGGCCTTCGATATGACCTGACGGTCCCCCTGGCCAGGGTCGCGGCTGAATACCGGTCCGAGCTGCCCAGGATTTTCAAGCGGTACCAGATACAGCCGGTTTACCGTGCTGACCGCCCGGCAAAAGGAAGGTTCAGGGAGTTTTACCAGTGCGATCTTGATATCTTGGGGTCCACCAGTCTCTCCGTTGAAGTGGAGGTTTTGAGCGCCGCCGCCGAAGTTCTGCGGAAACTGGGATTCACTGCTGATGATTTTTGTATCCGCCTCAACCACCGGGGAATTCTTCATGCCTTGATGGCAGTGTGCGGGATTCCGGCCGAAAAAGAGTCATCCTCCCTGGTAGCTATTGATAAGCTCGACAAAATCGGGGAAGAAGGAGTCCGGAGGGAACTGCTGGAGAGGGAGATCTCATCGGAATCCGTATCAGGCCTGCTGACCTTTTTCAGCCACGACGGCGAAAACAATGCCCTGATAATCGAAGGACTCAAGCATCGCCTGGACGGGCACCAGGGGGGGATGAAGGCCCTTGCTGAACTGGAGTGGATCATGGACAGGGCAGGCTGCTGCCCTGCGGACGGATGCCTGAGGATTGATCCGTCGCTGGCCAGGGGCCTGAGCTACTATACCGGTGCCATATTTGAAGTGGAAATGAAAGGTTCAGGGGTTTCCGCCGGGGGCGGAGGGCGATACGATGAATTGATCGGAATGTTTTCCGGCCGCGAGATTCCGGCCTGCGGGTTAAGCCTTGGACTGGAAAGGATTATCCTGCTGATGCAGGAGCAGGAGATGTTTCCCGGGGACATGGCCGGAAAACCTGAGATCATGGTTACGCTTTTCAGCGAGGAACTGATTGAAAAAAGCCTCTCCCTGGTACACCGGCTCCGCCAGTCCGGCTTCAGGGCGGACCTTTACCCTGAGCCGGGTAAGTACGGGAAACAGTTCAAGTATGCCGAGCAGAGGGGGATCAGATACGCGGCCATCCAGGGTCCGGATGAAATCGACAGGGGAGTGATGACCCTCAAAGACCTGAAGACCGGGGAACAGCGGGAGTTCTCCCTTGATCAGGATCTGGCACGGCTGGAATTGTAATCCCGGGGGAATTCAAGATTCAAGAATCCGGGTTTTGATCAACAGGTTGAAATTCCGGCCGTCATTGTCAATGCCGCCCACCCTGCCCACTGTGGACATTATGGCCATCCGCCCGATCAGGAAAATGCCTGAACGCTGATTTTCCATTGGATTTCCAGGTGGGCATGATAAACTTAAGGTGATTGATAAAGGCAACTCCAAGCCCGGTGAGGGGGCCCTTGCCAGGCTCTGTGAATACAGCCTTCTCCACATGCTGCAAGGCTGTTCCCGGCTGAATTCGGCCGGGAAGCATTATGACTCTGACCCGCATCTTTAAGGTGCGGAAGGGAAAGGAGCGAGTCATGAGTGTATACCTTTATTTTTCAGTCATTCCCGAAGCCCTGGTAGCTTCGATGCTCCCCCCGGAAGAGTTCGGCGCCTACCTGGCTACCGGCACCGAAAAAATGCCCCACGGACAGGCCGTGTTCTTTGATCTTTCTCCCGATTTCCAGAGCGATTATTTCGACCTGTCCGACCTGGCACAGCGCTGCGTTCCCAGGCCTGACGGAAGCCCCAAGAATTCGGTTTACCTGAG
>CAZOGT010000331.1:0-1872 GCA_964579015.1 uncultured Acidobacteriota bacterium
AGGCAGCGGTTATCCATGGTTCCGGGCCTTCGATGGTTATTGCCGGGCCGGGCACCGGAAAGACCCAGGTCCTTACCCGGAGGATTCTGCACCTTGTACGGGAGGAGGGTACGCCGCCCGGCGGCATCCTGGCCGTTACCTTCACCAACAAGGCCGCTGAAGAGATGTCCCGAAGGATTGCCCGGGCTTTGGGCCAGGATTCGGAAATGCCTGTAGTTTCAACTTTTCATGCTTTGGGGCACATGATGCTCCGCCGGAACCCGGAGGATACAGGCCGGGGAGGAGAGATCCATCTTATCGGCCCTGACGACCAGGCGGCCGCGATTCAGGATATCCTGGGGTGCACCAGGAACCAGGCCGGGCATTTCAGGGAGGCGATATCCCGTTTCAAGCAGGACGCTGGAGACTGCCGGGACATAAGTGATCCCGTGATCCGGGGTGCGGCCGGGAAATACGAGGAGTGGCTGAGGGCAAACAGCCTCTTTGACCTGGATGATCTGATCGCTGAAGCCGTGCATCTCCTGGAGGTGAATCCCGGCATTCGGGACTACTGGCAGGCAAGGTTTAAAAGTGTTCTGGTGGACGAATTCCAGGACATCAACCGGGCGCAGTACAAGCTGCTGCGCCTCCTCTGTCCAGAGGCGGACAGCTCCATCTGCGTTATCGGCGACCCTGACCAGGCTATCTATGGTTTCAGGGGTTCGGATTCCGGTTACATGAGGTCTTTTCTGGAGGACTACCCGGAGGCCGCTCTCTATTCATTGAAGCAGAGTTACAGGTGTACCGATACCATTCTCCAGGCCTCCGCCGGGGTCCTGAATGCGAGGACTTCAGGACAGGATCCTCTCCAGGGACTGGGTGAGGGCGTCAGGCTGAAGATATCAGCCCAGCCGACGGACAGGAGCGAGGCTGAATTTATAGCCCGGACCATTGAAGAGATGGTCGGGGGGCTCCGTTCTTTTTCCCTGTACAGCAGGATTTCCGGCGGAGAGGAAGCAGGCTCAATCCGGAGCCTCTCCGATTTTGCGGTCCTGTGCCGGACGGCCAGGCAGATGGAACTGTTTGAAGAAGCGTTCAATAATCACGCTGTGCCCTACCAGAGAGTGGGGGAGGGGAGCTTTCTCAAGGCCCCGGTTGTCAGGGAAATCCTCGATTTTTTCAGGTATGCGGAGAACCCCGGGCACCCTTACCTGGGCAGGAGGCTGAAAATGGCGGCCGGTGAACCCGGCGGGGAAGCTGCAAGCCTGGCCGTTCCCGGGGGCAGCGTAAAAGAGGTGCTGGCCAATATTGCGGGAAAGCTGCCCTCAGTGGAGACCGGGGACCCCGCTCTCCTGCAGCTGCTCGATTTTGCCGGGGAATATGGGGAAAACATTGAGGCTTTTCATCGTTTTGTTGAGCTTGGTTCCGATGTGGACCTCTATCGCGGCAGTTCTGAAAGCGTGGCTTTGATGACCATCCATGCCTCCAAGGGGCTGGAATTTGAATGTGTCTTTATTCCCGGGTGCGAGGAGGGCATATTGCCTTACACGATGCATCGGAGAAGAGATGCGGACATTGAGGAGGAGCGGAGGCTGTTCTACGTGGCCATGACCAGGGCCAGGCAGTACCTGTTCCTCACCCATGCTGAGGCAAGGGTGATTTTCGGCAGGAGGATCAGCCGCCGCCGGAGTCCCTTCCTCGATGCCATTGAAGCCCGCCTGGTTGAAGAGCTCAGGGCCCAGGAGCGGAAGAAGGGAAAAAAGGCTGAGGAGAGGCAGTTGAAGCTTTTCTGACCGGGTTGGCACAGGGGATGGTACATGGAGGGTGCCCTCTCTTTTTCTCCCCGGGGGAAGAGGATGCGGATATCTGGGGGGGGGGGCTGAGCGCTTCTTC
>CAZOGT010000331.1:1882-3586 GCA_964579015.1 uncultured Acidobacteriota bacterium
GGAGGGGGCCCGCTGATTTCCCGCTGGGGGAGAGGCGGCGGATATCATGGGGGGGGGCTGAGCGCTTCTTCGAACAATTGATCGTAGCATCCGGCCAGGCGGGGCCAGCTGAATTTTTCTCTCATGATTTCACCGAGGCTGCCGGCTACGGAGGAAGACCAGTCCCTTTGCGTAATTGCTTTTTCGAGCCTGCCCAACATTTCGGCGGATGTCTGGTAGAGGCAGTCCCGGTGGAAGGCCGTGGGGATCAGTTCCGGATAGCTGAGCCGGTCAGGGAGGATCGGAAATGCACGATTCGCGACAGCTTCCAGGATAGAAATGCCGAAAAACTCGTGAATAGCTGTTGAAAAAACGATGTCCGATTTTCGCAGGAGCGCGTGGTAGGTCTCCCGGTCAGCGTACCCGCAATGGACCAGTTCGGAGCTGAGGATTTCAAGGGCCCGGGTAATTTCTGCAGGCTTTTCGGAAAACTGCTCCCCGCAGACGGCCAGCCTGAAATTCAGTCCGTGTTGTTTCAGCTTGACCAGGGCCCCGAAAAATTCGCCCGGGTTCTTGTCATATTCCCATCTCTGGTTCCAGATAATCAGTGGAGCCTCGCCTCTGCTGTCATCGGCAGCCGGCGCCCCAAGAGCAATCTCGATTCCTGGATAGGCCACCGAGCTTTTTTCCCTGATTACACGGGCGGTTCCCGGCAGCCTTGTTTCGGGGAACCGGCGAAGATAGCCTGGAAGAGCCGCAAGGAATTCCTCCCGGTGGTAGGCGGAATTGAATACGACCCTGTCCGCGGCCAGCATGGAAGCAAGGTTGATGAAGGGGTAGTGCCGGTCTGTTTCCTGGACCAGTTCCGGCTTCCTGTTGCCCCGGGCATTCTCGGGCATTGGGTAGGTCAGCTGGTTTTCGTGGCAATAGAGGATGCAGGGAACAGTGCTGCTTCTTTTCCGGGTCAGGGCCAGGAACGCGGAAAGGTCGAGCATGTCCGTGGCCATGATCAGGTCAGGCTGCCACGGGTCATCCAGGAATTCACGGGCAAGGGTTACACTGCCTCCGTGCATTCTCCATTTCCAGAATCGGGCCGGCAGAGAGAGGAGCCGGATTTCAGCCCTGCTGTGCTTCCGGAGTCCTTCCGCCCAGGCCATGTGACTTCCTCCATGGAAAGGAGAAACCAGTAGTATTTTGATGATTGGCAGCATGTTCGTGCCTGCTATTGTAGCGAAGAAACGCCGGCCCCGGGGAAAGGAGGCGGCTCTTCCAGGCAGAGCCCGACTTTATGGCCGGGCTTTACCTTTTCAAGCGTAACTGATATTTTTCTGCAATGGTATCTGACGCGGGTGATTACCGCCGCAGGCTCCTGGAAAGGGCCTCAAAGCTGGGAATCGCCCTTAACAGCCTGCTGTTTCTCGGGAAGCTGGTGGTTTCCCTGATGTCGGGGAGTATCGCGCTTATCTCTGATACGCTCAACTCCTTTGCCGATATCCTGGCATCAGTTGGCATTCATGTTGCGGTACGGATCGGAAACAAGCAGGCGGACGCCAACCATCCTTTCGGGCATGCGCGGGTTGAGCCTCTTTCAGGCATAGTGGTTGCAATCTTTACCGGAATCCTCGGCTTTGAGGTCCTCCGGTCCGGAATAGGGGCCATCATTGAGTACCGGGAAGTGACCCATATCCCGTGGGTCGTGGGCATTCTTTTAGCAACAATAGCCGT
>CAZOGT010000332.1:0-3560 GCA_964579015.1 uncultured Acidobacteriota bacterium
TGATTACGGATACCCGCGGGTCCCCTTTTTCGTTCATCGCGCCGATCTCGGGGCAATAAGTTCCAGCCAAACAACCTCCTTCGCGGAGAATTCCCGGCGAGACAGCAAACCGACCGCTTCACCAAGGGATCCTGCCAGGTAAAGGAGCAGTATTACCGGAAGGCCCAGCAGGGCATCCCCGGCGAGAGAGCGTCCCCTCAGGGACATGAAAAGCCGCTTGAGGCGCAGAGCCGGAACCAAAAATGGCACACTCAACACTCCGGCCAGTCTCTTCGGCAGGCCCCAGGATTCATGGCGAAGCCTCCGGTTGGCAAACAATCGGGCATACCCGAAATGCCCGGAAATCAAATCCTTAAGATGGGTGTTCGTCTGGTGGGCAATAATTGCCCGGGGTGCGGAAACAGCCTTGAATTCCGGACCGATTACCTGCTGGCAGAAAAAGTCCAGTTCCAGCAGATCATCCAGCCTGTCGCCAAGCCTGAGCAGCGCATCCCGGCGATAGGCAATGTTGTTGGCCGTAGCGCTCGGAGGCTTACCCTCGGGCAACGGATGGGCCAGGGAACCATACTCAGCCATAAATACCGAGCGGTAGAACCAGGTGTCGGGGCTTCCATTGATGAAGGCGTAGCATACGGCCGTTGTGCCGGGTCCGGCAAGGTCAAACTCCAGGACAATTTCCTCAGCCCAACCAAGGTCCGGTATTGTGTGGTCCTCCAGAAAGGCGACGACCGGGGCCCTGGCCATCCTGACGGAAACAGCCCTGGCGCCTCCCCAGTCCCAGCTTCCGGGATGCCGCAATACCTTGACCTCCAGGCTGGAGGGAGGCGCCAGATCAGCAGCCCGTTCAGGGGCGACATCCACCAGGATTACTTCCATTTGACCTGCAATTGTCTGCTTCGCCAGGGCTTCCAGCATCGGAACAGAGCGCGATCTTTCTTCTCCAACAACAGCCAGGACTGACAATAACGGTTTTTGCAATTATCTTCTCCCCACTATTTAAACGCGGACGCTCTCCTTTATCAGGCCCGGCAACCCACAGCAACCCCAATCCGGATTGTGCCTTCAATATACTTCACTGAAAGAGTTTATTAAAGCATCAGCTGTAAACCCCAACACTTTGAACCACGGAAGAGGAGAACTGGGGCCTCAAGACCCAGGTCATGCCGGATTTTATCGAAAAATAAGCAGAATCTGCGGAAGTCGATTCCGATCATCTGTATAATTTCAATTGAGCGCCTCATTCATCTACCGTTCACGGGCCTCATCAAAGGAGGCCGTCCCGTAAGAGAAGAATACATGGAACAGCAATTAGAGCAGGCGTGACAGAATTCTATGAAAGCCGAACTGAAAATATTTTGAGTAAAGAATCAGATAAGCCTCTGGACAAAAAAGAAAGCCCCCGTCCCGGGATTTCCCCGGAACTGATGGAGCGCGCGCTGGCAAATGCGGCTGAAGGATTCACTATCTCCGACGCGTTGTTGCCTGATCAGCCGATTATTTATGTCAACAGGGGATTTGAAAAGCTGACCGGCTACAAGGCCGAGGAGATAGTCGGACAAAACTGCCGATTTCTCCAGGGAGCCGAGACTGACCAGGAGGCGGTCAGGCAAATCAGCGAGGCCATCACCAATGACCGTCCCTGCTCGGTGGAAATCCTAAATCACAAGAAGGACGGCACGCCCTTCTGGAACCGCCTCTCGATAACCCCGGTTAAAAACGATTCCGGCCTGACCACACATCATATCGGAATCCAGACTGATATTACCGAACGACGTGACGCGGAAGCCGGCCTTGCCAGGGCCAAAGAACGCCTCGAAGAGGCAAACCGGAAGATGAAAAAGGATCTGGAAGCAGCCGCGAGAATCCAGCAGACACTGCTGCCCAGCTTCACACCCAACATCCCGGGATACAGTTTTTCCTGGATACTTGAACCCTGTGACGAGCTGGCCGGGGACACCCTGGATATTCATCCCCTGGGAAATGAAATCGTTGCCCTCTACGCTCTTGATGTCAGCGGCCATGGGGTTCCAAGCGCCCTCCTTTCAGCAACCCTCAGTCACTGGCTCTCGCCGAAATCAGACCAGGACACCATCCTGGAATCAGTTCCAGGCAAGACCGCGAGGATTCCTGTCGCCCCGGAACGGATAACCGCAAAGCTGAACAGCCTCTTTCCGATGAACCCGGAACACCCTCAGTACTTCACCCTGGCATACGGACTGCTGGACATAAGGAATCATGCCTTCACCTACGTGTCGGCCGGGCATTGTCCTGCAGTTCACCTCAGCGCTTCCGGGAAGATAACAAACCTTGATTCCAGCGGACCCCCGGTCGGGCTTCTTCCGGGAAGCCGGTTCCGGGAGGAAACAATCCCCTTGAACCCGGGGGACAGAGTTTTCATATATACCGACGGGCTGACCGAAGCCCCCAACCGGGAGGATGCCGAGTTTGGTTTCAATGGTTTATGCCGGGCCATCATGAATTCAAGAGAATTGCCCCTGGAAAAATGCCTTGCCGAAATCACCGAGGCCCTCCATGAATGGACCAGGGGGACCAATCCGGAAGATGACCTTTCAATCCTGGCGTTTGAACGAAATCCGGATTAATCCAGATATTTTCTGGCCCGGTCTGCTGCTGCTCCCCCCTCCATATCAATTGTGAGCTTTTCTTCAGCGTTGCTGAGACGATAGGCAGCTTTCAGAAATAAAGACTCTTCCTCAAAACGTTGAGAATCAGCAGGTTCTCCATCGCCTGATAAAGGGCTGATAATCACCAGTTCCCGGGGTGCGAGCAATGCTTCCAGGTATACCAGGTCGTAATATTGAACAGCCCCGGGAACCGCAGTCCAGAGTAAATCGGGATCATAATACCGCGTCATGAGTAAATCCCGGTACGAAGACAGGGGATTCACCAGAATGATTTTACTGACTTGATGGTTGAGAATCCCAAAATGCAGGAAGGAGGAACAGGTTTCGCCCCTTGCCACTACGGTAATACTTTCAGTTTCTATATCGGTTCTATCCTGAATATGCTTTTGCAGTACCTCAAGGTCGCTCGCCTGCATGCCCGCAATGCTCCGGCCCACCAGATTCGCCCCGAAAAAAAGATTAAAAGAATTCCCCTCAATATAGGAATCTCCCTGGTAGGCCTTATTGCTCAACTCCCCCGTTCCGATCAGATCAGGAGCCAGGATCGAATACCCTTGCTCGATATAGTCTTCGATTTCCTGGTGATTATCGAGAAGGCGTTGTTTCCCTTCCGGGCTCAGGTATAGGAGAAGCGGCTTTTTTTCTTCGCCGTTAGGCTTTACCATGACGAAGGGGATCGGATAATCAAAGCACTCACCCTGTATGAAATACTTTTCAATCCTGTAATTTTCCTTCTCCAGCTTGCCGGTGTAGACTACCGACCTGATGGCCCTGGATGAATCAAATCCGGATAATTCCCGGGCCTTCCCGGCGATAAGCCCCCTGTTTTCCAACAGTTGCTGAGGGTCTTTGATCGTTCTTCCATCCATGACCCGGATAGCCCTGTCCTTGTTCAAATCAAATATTGCTTTACTC
>CAZOGT010000333.1:0-3530 GCA_964579015.1 uncultured Acidobacteriota bacterium
CATCTTTGACACTAACCCTGACATCATGGAAGACGCCCAGCGCGGAGGGGGCAATATCGCAGGGGCCGCCACCGCGATTGATTTCAGCGGTATTGAGCTGTTTACGGACTTCGATGCCATGTTGGAGAAGGCCGGGCTGGATGCGATTTCGCTGACGCTTCCGACCCATCTTCACGCTGAGTTTTCCGAACGGGCACTGGCCGGCGGAATCAATGTCCTGTGCGAAAAACCAATGGCCTTGAACACATCGGACTGCGACCGGATGATCAGGGCTGCCGAAAACAGCGATAAGCTTCTGCAGATCGGACACTGCGTCCGTTTTTGGCCGGAATACGCCAAGGCCAAGGAATTGGTCGACAGCGGCGCCTACGGCAAGGTTGTGGCTGCGACCTTCCAGAGGCTGGGAGCCCCTCCCGGATGGAATAACTGGTTTGATAATGAGAGCGTCAGCGGAGGCGTGGCTATGGATCTGCATATCCACGACACCGATTTCGTGCAGTACCTTTTCGGTATGCCCAGGGCCGTTTGCAGCCATGGAGCCAAGTCCGCGAAAGGAGATCTGATCCATATTGTTACGCAGTACCTGTATGGTGACGACCAGGTTGTCACTGCCGAAGGCGGCTGGGGGATGATGCCCGGCTTTGGCTTTGAGATGAGTTTTAATTTGATCATGGAAAAGGCGACGATTGTCTGCGACCTGACAAGGGAGCCTGCGTTTCGGGTCTGCCCTGCTGAAGGAGATGTTTTCACGCCTGATCTGTCGCGGGAGGATGGATACGTACACCAGATCAATCACTTTGCCAGTGCCGTACAGGGACTGCCGGTGCCCCGGATCATTACGCTGGCCCAGTCGCGGAATTCGGTGAGGATAGTAGAGGCCGAGAAGCAGTCTGTGAATACCCGTAAGCGAGTAGAACTGGGTTAGCTGATATAGGAGAGAATGAGCATGAAATGTAAAAATTGGCCTGTAGCAATTTGCAGTTGGTCTCTGCAGACAGATGTGGCCGGGGTTGCCTCCGCAATGAAGGATCTTGGTGTGGAGCATGTGCACCTGGACGTGGGAGCGGCCATTGGAGAAAAGGGCAGGAAGTGCCTGGAGGAGATCAAGTCCCAGGATTGGACCGTTACCTGTACCATGGTCGTCTTGCCGCAGGAGGACTATTCTACCCTGGAACGAATAAAGATCACGGGCGGAATTGTACCAGACGAAATGTGGGACACGAACCGTAGGATGATAATTGACGCGCTGGGAATAACCGCGGATCTGGGCGTAAGCTATCTATCAATACATGCCGGTTTTATTGATGAGGAAAATAAGGCCGGCGTTGAAAAAATCACCGGACGAATCAGGCTGCTGGCCGACGCGGCCGCAGACAAAGGAGTAATGTTGCTTCTGGAAACAGGCCAGGAAAGCGCTTCCGAGCTGGCGCATTTCCTGGAAAAGATGGATCACGGTCACGTGGGTGTCAATTTCGACCCGGCCAACATGATTCTTTATGACAAGGGCGACCCGATTCAGGCAGTACGTACCCTGGCGCCCTGGATTCATCACATCCACCTCAAAGACGCACTGCGCACCAGTGAACCTGGAACCTGGGGCACTGAAGTTCCCTGGGGTGATGGGGAGGTGGGTACGGCGGAATTCCTGAATGTCGTGAGCGAAATCGGCTTCGAAGGCGCGATGGCCATCGAAAGAGAGGCAGGAGAGAATCGTTTTGAAGACATCAAGCTGGCGATTGAGCGTTTATCGGCGGTATAAGCCCGCATATTGCATGAGTCACGCTACTGCGGGACCAGATACGCCCGCCCTGACTGCGTTACGCTCCGTCGGCCTCCTCGACGTACTGATCAAGTACGCCTGCGGGGGCCTCGGTCGCAAGCCTTGTCAGTACAGGCATCTCTGATCCCTCGCTACGGGGACTCATGCAATATGCGGGCTAGAAACTCTACAGGACAACAATATGATTTTCGGCATGGATTCAAACCTGTATTGGAAACTGAGTGCGTTGATGGCTTTGGAATTCGCAATCTGGGGAGCATGGTACCCGGTCTTGGCTGCCCGTTTGCTGGGCCCCTTGAAGTTAAGCGGCAAGCAGACAGGATGGATCTATGCGGCGTTGCCGCTGGCATGCATTTTCATGCCTCTGCTGGCGGGCCAGATGGCTGATAAATACGTCAACACAGAGGATATTCTGGGCGGGGCTCACCTGGCCGGAATGGTCCTGCTGTTCATAGCCGGCTGGCGAAATAATTTCAAATCTCTTTTTCTGGTGATCTTCCTCTACTCACTATGCTTCGCAGCGACACTGCCACTTGTCAACTCCCTGATGTTCTACCATCTGGCCGGAAACAACCTGGATACAGCTAATTCGGCATATATCTTCATGTGGGCGCCACTCGCCTGGGCATTATCCGGATACTTCCTGACTGGATGGCGATGGATCTTTAAAACCGGTGAGCAGGGCCGGGATTGCCTGGTTCTGGCAGCCTTCCTTTCGATCCTGATGGTTGTTGTGTGTGTCGGATTTCTTCCGGAAACTCCACCTGAGAGTGCGGGAGGCAATCCCATACAGGCTGCATTGGGTATGCTGAACATCCCGAGTTTCCTGGTTTTTTTCATAATCTCAATAGCCGCTGCCGGAACCATGCAGTTCTACTTCCTTGGCACTGCACGGTTTATGCAGGACAACCGGATCGCGGCAAAAAATGTGCCGGCTTCGATGGCTATAGCCCAGGCCGTGCAGGCGGTAACCACCCTGTTCCTGCTTGGCCACCTGGTTGGCGGCCCGGGTTACAAGTGGACTCTGGTTTTAGGGGCATCCTCATGGCTGGTAATGTACGCGCTTTACATCATTCCCAGGCCGCCGGCGGTCATTGTAGCCTCTCAAGCCTTTCATGGCCTGGCTTACGTGTTCTTCATCATTGCCGGGCAGATGTACGCTGGAGCGGTAGCTCCTGAAGGGACCGCGAGTTCCATGCAGGCTCTCGTTTTTACGGCGCAGAGCGGCCTGGGCTTGTTCCTGGGATCGCAGCTGGCAGGCGTTGTGATGGATAAATTCAGGTCCGGGAACAGATTCCAGTGGCGCCGGGTGTGGATGGTACCCGGAGCAATCATTCTGGCCTGTTTATTCGCGCTGCTGTTCTTCTACCAGGGGGATGTCACGCTATGAAAACCGGTGAGAAATCCGGGTTTACAGCTCCAGTTCGTGTTATTTGATGTCAACCGTTTTCCCGGTCTTCGCTGACTGATAGCAGGCGGACAGCACTTTCTGGCTGTGCAGGCCGCGGGCAAAACTATTTGTGGGTTCCCTCTGTTCGAGAATGGAAAGGCTGAATTCCTCGATTTCAGCAAGATAGGCGTTAACAGGCTCGGGAGCAATTACCAGTCCCGCGGCAGAGTTCCTTGACTGTTCGGCATCATATCCCGATGCATCGCCTTCCAGGTATGCGGTCATCTCTCCTGCCGCGTCCTGCCCAATGGTCCCTCTGGCAATTATGCTCCCGCCGGAACCATATAACTCCAGGGCATT
>CAZOGT010000334.1:0-3517 GCA_964579015.1 uncultured Acidobacteriota bacterium
GACAATTATGCCGATGTAGTTGTTTCCCGGGGTTCGCTTCAGCAATGGCACAACCGGGAGCAGGCTTTTGCCGAGATTTGGAGGGTCCTGAAACCCGGGGGCCGGGCTTTCATCGGCCGTGGCTTTTCGGAGAACCTGCCTCTTGAAACTGCCCGGGAGGTCCGGGCCCGGCAGGGTGGCGGTCCGCGATACGACCCTGATGACACCGCCCGGGAACTGGAAGAGATTATGGTCAGGCTGGGAATAGAAGGCTTCCGGGTGATAAGGCCCAGAACCGACCAGGACCAGGTTAACTACGGTGTATGGGTCATTTTTCAAAAGCCGGAGTAGAAGGTGACAGAGGACATTGGTTGGGAGAGGGGTGGTCAATTCTGCTGAGGAATTGGCCCCGGATGTGAGGAGTCAGTCAGATGCTGAGGAGAATTACTGCTGGTATTGTTGTCTATGGTTTTATTTCTGCCGGATTATCGGGAGAAGGATTCCGGAATGCCGTTGACCGGGACCCGGCGCCAGTTGATTTCCGGACCGGGTGGGAGATTCTCTCGGAGTGTTACTGTGACCAGCCTTACGTGGTCAAGCTCGGCGACGGTTCATGGCTCTGCGTCATGACCACGGGTAAGGGCCGGGAGGGGCAGCAGGGCCAGCATGTGGTTTCGACCCGCAGCCTGGACCGCGGACGAACCTGGACCCCACTTGTGGATGTGGAGCCCGCGGATGGGCCTGAGGCTTCCTGGGCTGTTCCTTTAACGTTATCGGAAGCAGGAGTTTAAAACGAAAGCAGGAAAGGCAACGGAAAGAATAAAAGGCAATGGAAAGAGTACTCGAGCCTGAGATTATGGATGGAGAAGAGCAGTCCCTTGCTTATGCCAGGGCGGATTTCTCCCAGTCCAACCAGTGGTTTGCGGACCGTTTGAAACAGGATTTTTCCGGTTCTCTTGGCAGGGTACTGGATATCGGGTGCGGTCCGGCTGATGTCGATATCAGGCTTGCCCAGGCGGTTCCCGGGATGCACATAACCGCTGTCGATGCCTCCGGTCCGATGATAGAAATCGCCCGCCAGGCTGTTGCTGCCGCCGGAATGCTGGAACAGGTTGACCCGGTCAAGGGCTACATACCGGGCCTGCCTTTTGAAGAACAGAGCTTCGATGCCGTGCTCTCAAAGGACATGTTCCACCATCTTCCCGACCCGTCGGTACTCTGGAATGAAGCCAGGAGAATGGGAAAACCCGGTGCGCTGGTTTGCGTTATGGACCTCTTCAGGCCCGAGTCCCCCGGGACAGCCCGGAAGGTTGTTGAATCAACGGCCCCTGATGAACACCCTCTCCTGAAAAAAGATTTTTATGTCTCCCTGCGGGCGGCTTTCACCCTTGAAGAAATAGAAGATCAGCTGGAAGCGGCGGGACTCGGCTTCCGGGTGGAAAAGGTGAGTGAAAGGCACATGTTCATCAGCGGATTCCTTCCATAAATAGATGGGTTTTCAGGAGCTCCCGCCCATGTCTGATTACTGCCGCGTTTTCCGGAGGTGAGTAAATTTTCCAAAGGAGCGGGATTCTGATTAACCTGAACTCTTTTTCCCTTCAAATATCCTCACGATCACGTAGGCTATAAGAGAAAAGACGAAGAAGAGCAGCAGCATCCACGCTATTCCCTGCAGGGTCCCGATTATGGTCCGGTACACTTCCAGGATCCAGCGGTCCAGGTTGAGGACGATTATCTCGGTATCCTTTTTAACCGGGGTAATGTACTTTTCCAGGTCCCAGACCCTCACGCCGGTGGAGATGCCTACCACATAGATAGCGAAAGTCAGGTACCTGGACCAGGCATGGGCGATTTCCTCGTCCACGATTCTCCGGAGGATTAGATCAAGAGGTTTTTTAAAGACAAACGTTACGATGAAGGAAACCAGAAAAGCAATCAGAAAAGTAACAATCAGCAAGGTAAGGAACATTGTTTTCTCCTTGCTTGATATATTATCACTGCGATGATATGGATATTAGGGAGTTTTTGAAGCATGGATACCTGATTGGGGTGAGAATGAAAAGGGCGGGTTTTTTACCTGTCTTTGCTCGGAGGCGATATGAAGACCGTCATTGGCATCGTGGGAAGTTACAGAAAAGAAGGGGTGGTTGATTCTGTTGTGGATGAAGTGCTTGCCGGAGCCAATGAGGCGGGGGCATCAACGGAAAAGGTTTACTTGCTTGATTTTGACATTGAGTTCTGCCGCAATTGCCGTTCATGCATGCAGATGCCCGGCCCTCGAAGGGGGGAATGCATAATTGAAGACGACATTCATTTCGTGCTTGATGAGATTGAACGGGCTGACTGTCTTGTTCTTGGCGCACCGGTAAATGTCGGCGATCTCAATGCCCTTACCCGGAGGTTCATTGAGCGCTGTGTGTGTTACGGATATTGGCCCTGGAATTCAGCAGCTCCGAAGGAAAGAGTGAAGGAGAAAACGAAAAAGTCAGTTTTGGTTTCTTCGTCCGCTGCCCCCGCCTGGATGGCCAGAATTTTTTCCGGAGCGCCGGGGACCCTGAAGAAGTTATCAGGACTGCTCGGCGCCAGACCGGTGGGGATGGTTTGGGTTGGCATGGTCAATAAGAAAGAGGTCAGGATTTCGGAAAAAACCATGAAAAGGGCCCGGAGAATGGGAAAGAAACTGGTCTCCTGAAATCGATCGGTTTCTCCCGGGAAAAATATTATGGCTCACAGAGTATGCCCGGTCTGGATGGGATATTTTCTGCTCAGTCCTTTCAGGCGGCTGCGCCAGAATCCAGACCGGATCCTGGAAAAGTTCCTGAAGCCCGGAATGGTTGTCCTGGATTTTGGTTCAGCCATGGGGTTCTTCAGCATCCCTATTGCTAAGCTTGTGAATCCGGGAGGAAAGGTAGTCTGCGTGGATGTGCAGGAGAAAATGCTGCGGGTCCTGCAAAAAAGGGCCAAAAGGGCGGGAGTTGAAGGCGTCATCGAGGCCCGCCTGTCATCTGGTTCAGGCATATGCCTGGAAGAATACAATTGCGGAATTGATTTTGTACTGCTATTTTCCTCAGCGCACGAGGTTCAGGACCAGGTTGGTCTTTTCAGGGAGTTGTATGGGGTGCTGAAGCCTGGGGGGAGCCTTTTGTTCTCGGAACCCTCTGGGCACGTGACGAAGGCCGAGTTCAATGATTCGGTTGCGGTTGCAGAAAAGTCGGGTTTTCAGCAGGCCGGATCGGTCGAAATCAGGAGTTCTATCAGCATCCTGCTCAGGAAACTCTGATTTGCAGGTTTCAAAATGGGATGTAGTCCTGATTTTATTAATAGGGGACAGAGGACAGAAGCAGGATTGCAGGAGTATGGGCTGGCGAGTTTGCGTGGCGGGGGAATTTCTGATACATGTTGACAAATGCAGGTTATCAGGGATTGTGGGTATGTTGGCGGAAAAGGAAAAGCTTAAAGCCGCATATATGTCTGGAAATTTCCTCTTTTTTAATATAACTGATATGAAATCCTTATTCGGTTTTTGATACAAGGGGAC
>CAZOGT010000335.1:0-3511 GCA_964579015.1 uncultured Acidobacteriota bacterium
TCCCCACTCCCTGGCTGATTCGATTTCAAATCCCATCCCCTCCAGGATCTCCCGCAGCTCCGACAGCCTGAAATGCCGGACGTGCCCATAAGCCTGGTCCGGCGGGTCCATCGGCACCCTGGGTGTCGAAAGCACCAGCAGCCCCCCTTCCTTCAGGTTCTCCGCTATCCACTCCAGGATGGAAGCATACTCGGAGGTGTGTTCAATGACCTCGGAGCAGACCGCGATATCAATCTTTTCCGTTATTTCAGGATATCCGCCAAGATGAAAGTTCCCGCCGGGCAGGGATTTCCGGACCAGCTCAATCGACCTGGATGAAATATCACATCCCCCCAGCCTGGAGTTGTCGAGCCCCAGGAGGTCCCTGGCATCCCTCAGTACCGCCCCGGTACCGCACCCGTAATCGAAAATAAAAGGGTCCTTTCCGCGGCTATCGCCAAGGAGGCATTTTCTTACAAATCTTCTTCTGTGCCTGCTGGTCGGGTGCGCCTCATAGAGTTCGACCCCTTTGTCCCAATAGGAATCAAAAATCTCGGTATTCCGCCGCCGGTTCTCATTCTCCATCAGGAAGTTCATTCCCCCGGGAAGATTCTTTCACCAGGATATAGCGGGGCCGCCCCTTGATCTCGTGGAAGATTGTAGCTATGTATTCCCCGATAATTCCGAGGGCGATCATGATGATGCTGCTGAAAAAGAGCTGCAGCAGGATGACCGTAGTAAATCCCGGTACCGCGGAACCCCTGGTCCAGTAAAGCAGGGTATGTACGCCAAAGGCCAGGGAAAAGGCAAACAGGATCAGCCCCAGGACAGTCACCAGGTGCAGGGCCAGGGTCGAAAAGGAGGTGAAACTGTTGAGGGCCAGCCTTACCAGCTGGCGAAAGGACCACGAGGTGCCTGGTTTCCTGCCCTCGACATCCTTCATCGGCAGGCAGGCCTGACGGAAACCCATCCAGGCGATCAGGCCCCGGTAAAAAATCCGGGATTCCCCGATTTTCAGGTAGGCATTCACCACCTCCCGGTCCATCAGCTTGAAATCACTGGCGCCTTCCAGGTTGAACCCGGAGAGGGCTTTCAGGATCACTCCATGCAGCCCGGCGGCGATCCTGTAACCTAAAAACCTGGATCTTCTCCCCGACCTGACAGCGTTCACCACCTTGGCACCCTCCTCCCGCCAGAGCCTGACCATCTCAGGAATCATTTCCGGCGGATGCTGGAGGTCTCCGTCCATGACAATCACGGCCGCGCCGGAGGCCTTCTCAAGCCCGGCATAGATCGCGGCTTCCTTTCCGAAATTACGGCTGAATCCAAACCCCCTGGCAGAGGGCTCCTCCCTGCAGATCTCCTCGATTGCCCCCCAGGTGTCATCGTCGGATCCATCATCAACCAGGATATATTCAATGCGCATGGACACGGCTTCCGCATGGCTCCTGATTTCCCTGAATGAATCCCTCAAATGCCGCCCTTCCCGGTAGAGGGGGATCACTATCGACAGGAGATTCCCGGATCCGGATGCTTTTCCGATTTTTCTTTCTTTCATACCAGAACCCAGGTTAATTCAACCGGCAGGCAGCCGGAGTCTATGGTTAAAGGCTGTGGACTTCATTATAATCGGGAGGCGTGGCGTTTACGGAGATAAATTCCCCGGCTTTCTCCCTGCAAGGCCGGCGGCATTCATAATACCTGTAAAAAGAGACCCCTTTTGAAAGCCCGAAAACACTGCATTTCACGTCCATAAAAAAGAATTCCAGGATGCCTTCAATCTCCGCGGCTGTATTAAGATGCTCGTGCGCCATCATCAGCCGGTAGTCGAGCCCGTATTTCCTCCTGAACTCCAGACCGGAGAGACAGGTCCCAAGCTTCCAGAGCCAGGTCCCTTCGCTGGGGACAGCCGCCTGGAAGATCCCTCCGGGCTTCAGCAGAAGGGCGCCGCGGGCGACCACCTCCGGAAGGTTTGAGATATGCTCCAGCACCGCAATGGAAATTATCCTGTCATAGCTTGCAGCGGCCCCGATTTCGCTGACGTCACGGTATATTTCCCCCACCATGCCCAGTTTCCCGGACCCCTCGTAGAGCAGGCTGTAAGGCTCGACAATGTCATAAGGGCCGACTGGTTCTTCATAGGAAAGATGGTTCAGGGTACCCGCACCGATTTCCAGGGTACTCCATTCCTTTTCCCGGGCGGGCTCAGCAACCTTTTTATGCATCCAGCTTTCCATTTTTCCTGAAATGCTTGAAACCCTGGTCCCGGCCTTGCGGTTGTTCAGGTAGTGTTCGTCGTAAATCCTGCGGAAGGCATCCGGGAGTTCCGGCCTCTGCTTCGGGTATTTCCCGCGCAGGTAATCAGCTGTTACCATGGATCTCCTCATGCCGCAGCCTCTCCCTAAATTTCCACCCAAAGGTAAAGTCCTGAAATAAAGTTGACACTTTTTTGATACTCGGCACTCAACACTCGGAACCCATCCAGGGCTCGCTTTCGCTCGCAGGTCCGAGGATCGGACCTGCCACATTGATTCAATGGACAGTCGTCGGCCTGATCCCTTCAGCAAAACAGACCAGTGATTCGAGGTAAAGCTCGGTATCCTTTGAATGCAGGTCACTGTGACCGGCACCCGGAATGCGAAGGAACGTCCTGGGGCCGCCAAGTTTCATGTAAAGCTGCTGTCCCTGCTTGAGGGGGACGGTCGAATCCTTGTCCCCGTGGATGATCATTACAGGAAAATCGTGTCTTTTCAGGTATTCGGCCGTATTGAACCTGCATTTCATAAAAAACCTGGCCAGGCGCAGCAGCTTCCGATCCGATATCAGTGAGTCCTTGCTGGGAAAGGTAGCTTCCAGCACCAGGCCCCGGGGAGGGTTCTCCCGGGCCACGAAGGCAGCAACAGGCCCTCCCAGGGAACGGCCGATATAAATCAGGGGCCGCTCAGCCATCCTGAGATTTTTGTTGAAATATTCCACGGCAGCCAGCCCATCCGCGTAAATGCCTGCTTCCGTGGGTGTGCCGCTGCTCTCCCCGTACCCGCGGTAATCGAAGCCGAACACCTCCAGCCCGCACAAGTAGTACATGGCAAAGGTTTCCGCAACCGAGCCGAGATTCCCCCCGCTCCCGTGAAAATAGATTACCGTGGCTGTCGGCTCAGAAGGACAGACATGCCAGGCATCCAGGGTGCACCCGTCAGTGGAATCTATACGGTGCCGTTCAAATGGAACGCCAAAGGTTTCCGGTGTCTTGGAGACTTCCAGGGAGGGACGAAACACAAAGCTCCTCTCCAGGCCGGGGATCATGAACCACAATCCCGCCAGCGATGCCAGCAGGACTCCGGCAGCCAGTCCGGCGATGAAGACAAGGAGGAAAAGAGCCATGATAAGATTTTACACGAAACCGGAAAAAATTTTAAAAATGATCCCCTCCCGCAGGTGCTGTATCCTGAATTTCGCCGGGTTTCAGGCGGTTTCGGCGATCACCCCGCGCAGGAATTCAGCAGCCAGCCGGGCGTTCTTTTCCGCGAATTCA
>CAZOGT010000336.1:0-3495 GCA_964579015.1 uncultured Acidobacteriota bacterium
GGATTTACCGGAGGCGGTTCGAAACAGCCGCGAACTGGCGGAAAGCCTGGAATTCACCCTGGAGAACCTGGGGTACCGGTTCCCTGAATACCCGGTGCCGGAGGGTGAAAGCATGAACAGCCTTCTCCGGAAACTGACCTTCAAGGGGGCGGAAGAACGCTACCGGCCCCTTGGCGACAGGGCCCGGGCCCAGCTGGAGCATGAACTGAAGATTATCGAGAAGCTGGGCCTTCCTGGATACTTCCTGGTTGTCCGGGACATCGTCCAGTACTGCCGGCGCAACGGCATCCTGGTGCAGGGAAGGGGCTCGGCCGCCAACAGCGCGGTCTGCTACAGCCTGGGCATCACTGCCGTGGACCCGGTGGGTATGGACCTGCTTTTTGAAAGGTTCCTGTCAGAAGAGCGGGGGGAATGGCCGGATATCGACCTGGACCTGCCGAGCGGGGAGCGGAGGGAAGAAGTCATTCAGCATGTGTACCGGAAGTACGGGCGCCGCGGAGCAGCCATGACCGCCACCGTGATTTCCTACCGCGGAAAAAGCGCTGCCAGGGAAGTCGGCAAAGCTCTCGGCTTTTCTCCTGAACTGCAGTCCTGCCTCGCAAAGATGCTGGGCAGCTGGAGCAGTGAGCCTCCGCTGGAGCCTGGGGATATTGCTGAGCAGGTTCGTTCAGGCAGCAGCGAAGCGGAGATTGGCAGGATCGGGGTTTTCCTGGAACTGTGGCGGGAGATCCAGGACCTTCCCCGCCACATCGGGCAGCATACCGGGGGCATGATCATCTGCGGGGGGCGTCTGGATGAGATTGTTCCCCTGGAGAATGCCCGCATGGCGGACCGCACCGTGGTGCAATGGGACAAGGATGATTGCGAGGACCTGGGGATCATCAAGGTGGACCTCCTGGGACTGGGGATGATGGCTGCTATCCATGAAACCCAGGAACTGATCAGGGCCTCGGGTACGGAGGCAGACCTGGCCCGAATCCCTCCGGATGACCCGGAGACGTACAGGTTGCTGCAGGCGGCGGACACGGTAGGGGTTTTCCAGGTTGAGAGCCGCGCCCAGATGGCAACCCTGCCGAGGATGAAGCCGCAGTGTTTCTATGACCTGGTGGTGGAGGTCGGGATCATCCGACCCGGGCCGATTTCCGGAAACATGCTGCACCCGTACCTCAGGCGCCGGGCCGGGCTGGAGCCGGTGACCTACCCGCACCCGTCCCTGGAGCCCATCCTGAAGCGTACCCTGGGGGTGCCGGTCTTCCAGGAGCAGCTGCTGCGGATTGCCATGACGGCGGCGGGTTTCAGCGGGGGGGAATCCGAACAGCTGCGCAGGGCCATG
The DNA here is from genome assembly GCA_964579015.1 of uncultured Acidobacteriota bacterium. GTDB lineage: Bacteria > Acidobacteriota > UBA6911 > RPQK01 > JAPXNP01. Next base: position 1,334 of record CAZOGT010000336.1, read on the forward strand.
GGTTTCAAGCGTCCGGGGGCGGAAATGGCAAAGATGGAGGACCGGCTGCTGCAGGGCCTGGAGAAGAACGGGATCAGGGGGGAGGCGGCTGCAACGATAGTCCGCTACATCACCTCCTTTGCCCTCTACGGATTTCCTGAATCGCACGCGGCCAGCTTTGCCCTGCTGGCCTATGCCAGCGCTTATTACAAGACCCATTATCCAGCCCAGTTCTACACGGCGCTGCTCAACAACCAGCCCATGGGCTTTTACCATCCTGCCACGCTGGTGAGGGACGCCATGCGCCGGGGAGTGGAATTCATGCCGATAGACGTGAATGAATCAAGCTGGCGCTGCACGGTTGAGGGGGATCGGAACATCAGGCTCGGGCTCTCCTATGTAAGAGGCCTGGCCGGGGATACGGGATGCCGGATTGAAGCGGAGAGACAGCTCAGGCCCTTCAGTTCCCTGGAGGATCTGCGGGAGAGGGCGGGCCTGGGAAGGAGTGAACTGACTTCCCTTTCCAGGGTGGGAGCCCTGGAATCCCTGGGGTTCAAGAGGAGGGAGGCCCTGTGGCAGGCTGAGAAAGTGAGCCGTCCTCCCGGGCCCCTGCTGCAGGGCCTGGATGACATGGAGGAGGCCTGCCCCCTTCGGGAAATGGATTGCCCGGAACGGATGCTGGCTGACTACTCCGGAACCGGCCTGACCACGGGGCCCCACCCGATGGAACTGGCCAGGGTGAAACTTGCGGAGAAAGGGGTGCTTAAGGCCGGGGACCTGGCCGGGACCAGTGACGGTTCAAAGGCTGCTGTTGCCGGCAGCGTAATTGTCAGGCAGCGGCCCATGACGGCCAAGGGTTTCCTGTTCCTGAGCATGGAGGATGAGAGCGGGATTTCCAACATCATTGTCAGGCCGAAGAAATTTGAGCAGTATCGCCAGGTGATCCTGGACAATTCCTTCCTCCTGGTCAGGGGAACGGTGCAGAACAGCAGGGGCGTGGTTGCGGTCCGGGCGGAAGAAGTTGAGGGCCTGGACCTTTCCGATCCCGGGATCAGCTCCTATGATTTTCATTGAGCGGGCAGTCCTGCTCTTTCCGGGTGTGGACGCGGTGGACTACATGGACGGAGTGGACACCGGATTGGTGACCAGAACTCTGATGTTTTCCCACTCACCACCACGTCCACATAGTCCACCGCGTCCACCTCGTCCACTCCCCGGCGGCACAACGGGATGACAATCAGCCTGCCCTTCTATATCATGAAAAATGATTTTCAACATTGAAAAGGAATAGAGCCTATGACTAAACGCGTACTTTCCTTCGGGACTCACCCGGATGATATTGAGATCGGGTGCGGCGGAACCGAATTGAGGCTGATGAAGCAGGGTTACCAGGTTACCCATGTTTTTGTGACTTCCGGGGAATCAGGCTCCCAGACCATGAGCCGGGAAGAGCTGGGCGCGGCCAGGGAAAGGGAAGCTGTTGCGGCTGCAGGAGTAATGGGCATCAGTGATGTCCGTTTTCTCAGGTATGAAGACGGGCTGACTGAATACACCCGGAGCATGAAGCTGGAGGTGGTGGATGTTATCCGGTCGGTCATGCCGGAGATCATTTTCACTCATTCTTCACAGGATAATTTCCCGCAGCACCAGGTGGTGAGCAGGCTGGTCCACAACGCCATTATTCATGCCGCGGGGCCCTGGTACCAGGAGACCAGGGAAAAGCCCTGGGACACCCCGGTGGTCCTTGGATACGAGGTCTGGTTTCCAATGAACAAATGGCAGACCGCGGTGGACATCACTGCCACTGTTGAGAGGAAGCTGAAGGCCCTGGCCTGCCATGCGAGCCAGCTTGAGGATGTCAAGTATGACGAGGCCTTTGGAGGCCTGGCCCGCTACCGCGGAGAAATGACCTTTGCGTCGAAATATGCCGAGGCCTTTGAGATCATCAAGATGGACGGGGAGAAGCTCCTTAACAGCCTTTAGCTCCCCGATTCTGGATCTTGTATCAGTACTGTCCGGTTAACAATTTATTTCTATCCGATGTTTAGTCAAAATAATCCCGGATTCGAAGAAGGTGCTTCCCCTAAACAGTTGAAATTATTCGACTTTTAACCGGACAGTACTGATGGCGAATGGCAAATTCATAAGCTGGAAGCTTATGCCACAATCGTCAATCGTCAATT
>CAZOGT010000337.1:0-3474 GCA_964579015.1 uncultured Acidobacteriota bacterium
TCAGATACCCGAGAACTATGAGATTGAGCAGTTCACGGCTGCGCAGCCTTTTGATTCAAACAGGTTCGCTATCAAATGGGATGGTGAATGGCACATTACCTACGAGGTTTTCAGGGATATGGGACTTGCATTTGCAGCTGTTCTCATCCTGATTTACCTCCTGGTTGTGGGGTGGTTCCAGTCCCTGATCGTACCCCTGGTTATCATGGCTGCAATTCCATTTTCGCTTATCGGGATCCTGCCCGCGCACTGGGGGATGGGGGCATTTTTTACCGCTACCTCAATGATAGGCTTTATTGCCGGTGCCGGCATTGTTGTCCGCAACTCGATCATCCTGGTGGATTTCATAATCCTCAGGCTGGAGCAGGGTATGCCTCTGGATGAAGCCGTTGTTGATGCCGGCGCAGTTCGTTTTCGCCCGATGATGCTGACTGCAGCGGCCGTTGTTGTCGGAGCCTCGGTTATCCTGTTCGACCCGATTTTCCAGGGCCTGGCCATTTCCCTGATGGCCGGAGAAATAGCCTCGCTCTTCCTTTCAAGGCTGACAGTCCCGATCCTGTTTTACATGATCGGGGAAAAGAGCGGGGGGGCCAATCTTTGTATGCTCGATAATCTTGACCGGAAAAAAAGCTGATGTAGAAAGGAAAATAAAATGACAGTTGACAGATACCTGAGACTTGCTGCCGGATTCTTTGTAATGGTGAGTCTTGCTCTCGGTTACTGGGTCCATCCCTACTGGTACCTTTTCACAGCCTTTGTGGGGCTGAACCTTTTCCAGTCAGCGTTCACCAACTGGTGCCCGCTGATGAGCATCCTCCGGAAGATCGGGGTCAAGGGCTGACCAGCCTGGACTGCAGGTCGAAATTTTGCCCCGGGAGATTCCCGGGACTAAAGAAAAGGGCCCCTTGTCGAGGGGCCCTTTTCTTCGGCACAACTTCATGAAACATGAGAGCCCGCATTTCTCACCGGTTTTCTACCAGACATAGCCGATTTCAAAGCGGACCATCAGGGCGTTGTCCGGATGCCGTTCAGAATAGTAGTCACTTCCAATGAACTTTTCCACCAGGATGTGTCCGGGTATGTGCTTCGCAATGTTGTAGCTCAGCTTTCCGGTGAGCAATTGGCCCCTGAAACTCCCCTGTTCTGATACGAGGGTCGGGACCCAGGTCTGGCCGACCGGGTTCTCGTTGGCATAGAGGAGGTGGTAAAAAGCCTTGAAGTTCAGAATCGGGTGAGGGTTGATGTTCCAGGCCCAGGCCACTCTCTGCAGGTTTGTTATCTGGGCAATCCTCCCGTTTTCCGGGAACATGGTGTAGATGTATAGTTCGGACCATCTCGGCCACCGCCCCCACATCAGGTCAAATGATTCATCATCAGCCGTATCCGGGTCATCGCCTGAAAGGTATTCATATTCCGCCGACAGGGTGTTGCCGCGGGGATCATTGAACTTGTAGGTCAATGCCGAATTGGCGCCTAATGCGGAAAGGTCCCTGCCGTTGCGGTCACCTTTCTGTACCGCCGCTTCGCCATACATTTGCCAGCTGGGGGTGGGCGTTATCAGGGCCCTGCCTCCGAATACATGGGTGTCCCCGGTCCATCCGGCCGCGGTGCGAGCCTCGGACCTCTTGGTCATGAAATAGCCGTTAAGCTCGGTTTTCGCGATTGATTTATTGGTGAAATGAAGAATTCCTCCTTTCTGGTTCTCCTCCGTCAGGTAATGCTTGTTGACGTCTGCGCTTTTCCAGGTAGGGAGCATGTATTCAGCCTCAGCGCCCTGGTCAATGTAGATAACCTTGAGGGTGGAGTTGATCTGCTCAAAAGCATAGTCAGCCCTGACAGCATCAAAGTAGATAGTCCTGGACCCATCCCCTGGGGTGGCGTCCAGAACCAGCCAGGCACTGTCCAGGATGATGTCCTGGCGCCCCGCCTTGATGGTCAGCGGCAGGTTCAGTACGTTTCTCCAGGTAACATTAAGCTGGTCGAAAAGGGCGTATGATTTGTCCCAGTCCAGAGTGGGATTGACGAACTTGTTGTAATTCCTGAATTCCCAGGTCACCTTGGCGTTGACGTCAAGGTCCTTGACCGGGGTGAAGGTCAGGCCTCCCCTTAACCGGTAACGCTGCCAGTCCCAGTCAGTATTCGGAGCTTCGTCGTTCAGGGTGAACACGTTCTCCTGGAAAATCTGTCGGGCCCTGAAGTCGAAATTGAATTTGAAATTTGAAGGGGCCGGTTTTTGCTCCGGCGCCGGATTCTTTTCTGCTTTTTCTCCTGATTCAGGATTGGCCCTGGTGCTCGGCTCAGGCGGCGCGCCCGTGATGGTGGTGGAAGTCGCGAATATCAACATGATTGTAACTAGTAAGATGTTTATTCTCATGAACAATAGCTCTCTTGTCCGGATACAGAACCAGCTGACAGATTGAGTCGGTGGACTCCGGTCCCTCTATTGATGAAGACCAGTGGTGTCCGCCGCGGCAACAGTCAGCTGGTGATAAACCCGGACTGGACAAAGGTGCGCCTGCCGGCAGCACAGATGAACAGCTTCCGTAATTGTGTCAATCTCGTTTCAGCCTGTTAATACTAACGAGAGAAAAAGGGTAAAGCAAACAAAAATTTTACAGAAGCTTTGAGCGGTTGAGCAGGAATAGCAGCAGGGAAGACAGAATCCCGAAGGCCACCGGAGAGAGCATGAATATGCCTTCTCCCCCGGTAAGAAAATGGACAATGATGGTTGCCGCAATTGAGGCTGAAATCGCCTGGAGGCATGATCCTGCCCCTGGTTTTGACTGGTAAAGACCCCATATCAGGGGCACGAACAGCGACGCTGACAGGAGACTGTAAAAAATTTCCAGGGCGCTGATTACGGAGGGCAGGGAAATCGCGATCATCACCCCCAGGACGCCGGCGAAAATGGAGGTGGTACGACTGACCAGCATCATTTTTTTTTCTCCTGCCGCGGGATTGATGAATGTCTTGTAGAGATCATGCCCCAGGGAGGTGGACAACATGAACAGCACAGCATCCGCGGAACTGATCTCGGCAGAAAAAATTGCGGCCAGCAGGAGTGCCCCTACCCAGAAAGGCACCATTTCAGTGATCACCGAGGGAAGTGCCAGGTCAGGATGGGAAAGCCTGGGAAGGGCCGCGGCGGCCATCATTCCAAGCGTAACGGGGAAAAAGGAAAAAAGGAGGAGGACAATGCCATTGGCGGCCGTCCCTGCCCGGGCCGTGTGCCGGTCTCTTGCCCCGTATACCTTCTGCAGGATACCCGGGGAAACTATGAATGAAGGAACCAGCAGGACAAGGTAGTGCAGGAGTTCAGAGGGCCTGCTTCCGAAAAAATTCTGGTAGCCTTCCACCTGCAGTGACTTTTCCTGGACTCCCGTCAGGAAAGTCTCCCATCCTCCCAGGGCCGCCATGGCAAGGGGCAGGGCCAGCATGAATCCGGCTCCCTTGACCACCAGCTGGAACATGTTG
>CAZOGT010000338.1:0-3457 GCA_964579015.1 uncultured Acidobacteriota bacterium
CCTTTCTTTCATGGACTTAGAATTTTTTGGCTTGGATTTTTGGGGAAACTCCTGGTATCCGGCGGGACTTATCTCGCCTTTGCCCGCCTCCTGTCACTTGTCCGGACTGTGTCGACTATCATTTTTACAGCCAGTGAAAGCTTTCCCATTGGACCTTTTTTCCTGCTGAAGATAATTTCATAAAGCTCCTCCCAGGTTTCCGGGGGCTTCACCTCAACCGGCTTCTTCCGCAGCTGAATCGCCTCTCTCTGGCAGGTGGTGACACAGAGGCCGCATCCTATGCAGCGGTTCAGGTCAACTGTCGCCCTTTCCGGCATCCCTTCCAGGCTCACCGCGTCCACCTGGCACCTGTCCAGGCAGGTGCCGCATCCATTACAGGCTGCCCGGGCCACTTGGGCGTAATAATTGGCTGACCAGAAATCCAGGGGCCTGGGAAGGTACTTCTGGATGCCCAGCATTCCGCAGCAGCAGCCGCAGCAGGAACAGATAAACTCGGCCCTCCCGCTGTTGGAGGGCTGAAAAACCAGTCCCTCCTTCTCATTTTCAGCCAGGATGTCCAGGGCCTCCTCCCGGCTGATCTCCTTCCCCTTTCCGCTGAGCAGGACCGTCTGGCCCAATCCCCCAATGCCCAGGCAGGTCTCCCTGCGGGAGGTCACCCGGCAGGGATGGCCTTCCATTGCGGCTTTATCCCTGCAGATGCAGGGCATGATCACAAAAGGCCCCTCGGCGCTGCGTACCAGTTCCGTGACCTCGTCAAAGGTGCTGACGTTGTGTTCCGCCCGGATGCTCCTGGAGACCGGGATCGTCCGCATCTGGGGCAGCCCGGTGCTTAGAAAACCGAGCCCGAACTTCCTGTCCGAAGTATACTCCCTGAAATCCCTGAGGAATTCAGGAGTGAGCCGCCCGAGCTGCATCTCATAGATGCCGACCACCAACGGCAGGTTGCAGTAATGCTTCTCTCCGCCTGCCACTTTCACCCCGATGCCGCCCTTTTCCATGATTCGCTCAAGATGCGTCTCGAGTTCTTCCCTGGTGGGAACTATGGCGGACGCCCGGGGGAATATTGTCTCGAGGGTCTCCATCCTGAAGCTGAGGCAGGCGGCAATTTCAGCCTCGATCGGAGTGAAAATCTGTTTGAGAATTCTGATCTCCGCCCCGGAACCGGTGGCGGGAAAACCGACAGCCTGCCGGTCCAGATGCCGTCGCAGCCTGAAATACGCCTGGTCATCTTTTTTCAAGATACACCTCCTTTTGCAGGGAAATTTCTAGTGCAACAGATCAAAAATACCACTCTCTTTCCAGGGAGGCTATTCTTTCCTTTGGTTATCCCATCAATGCAATCCCTGCGAGTTGCCCCGGGGCAACCCGTCCCTCCGCAATACAGCCTCGTAAAAAAGAAGTGATTCGAAAGCATTTGCCTTCCGGGAAATTGCTAGCTGTTGTTTACAGCCCATGCCTGTTCATTTATTCTTCTAGTGCAGATAGAATGACTTTAAAAAGGAGCCTGTCAATGAAGAAAAGAATTTCCAGATCACTCTACCCGCTGCTGGTGGTCCTGATGCTGAGTCCCGCGGGTTTTGCCGCGGACCTGGCCATCAAAGGAGGGACCATCCTTACTGTCACCGGAGGTACCATAGAGAACGGAACCATCCTGATCAGGGACGGGAAAATCTCAGCCATCGGACAAATCGATGAAATCCCTGCCGGAACCGAGGTAATCAACGCCGAGGGCAGGTACATCATGCCCGGGATCATCGACAGCCACAGCCACCTGGCGCTGAATGGCGACGTGAATGAGGCTACAGCCCCGGTCACTTCAGAAGTCGACATGGCTGACGCGATAGATGCCTGGGACCACCAGATATACCAGGCCCTGGCCGGAGGAGTGACCTCGGCGAAGCTGATGCACGGCTCCGCCAATGTCATCGGGGGACTCAATACCACTGTTAAAATGAAATACGGCACTTCCCTGGAAGAAATGAAGATTCCCGGGGTGCGGCAGCAGCTCAAAATGGCGCTGGGCGAGAACCCGAAGCGGGTCTATGGTTCAAAAGGACAGCAGCCGTCGACCAGGCCCGGAATCTTCGCCACGCTTCGCCAGAACTTCCTCGATGCCCAGGCTTACCAGAGAAAATGGGACGCCTATGAAGAAAAAAAAGCTGAAGGGGAAGAGGCTTCCCCCCCCCGGAGAGATTTGAAGCTTGAGACCCTGGCGAAAACCCTGTCCGGCGAATATGGCATTGACTGCCATAACTATGTACATAACGAAATCGTGATCTTTCTCGATATCATCAGGGAATTCGAGGTGCCGTATGTTGTCCTGAGCCACGCCTTCGGAGCCTACAAGGTAAGAGACCGCGTTGCTCAGGCGGGTGTTGGAGTCCAGACCCATACCGACTGGTGGGGCTACAAGGCTGAAGCCTATGATGCGATCCCCTATGCTATAAAAATGATGATGGATGAAGGCATCCTCGTCGATATCTGCAGCGACAGCGAGGATGTGATCAGACGGCTCAACAGGGAGGCGGCCAAGATGCTTCGCTACAGCAGGATGAGCGAAGAGGACGCGCTGAAACTGATCACCATCAATCCGGCAAAAATCCTCGAGATCGACAACCGGACCGGTTCGCTGGAAACCGGCAAAGATGCGGACATCGCCATTTTTGACCTGCACCCGCTCGACAGTTTCAGTAAATGCGTAATGACCATGATCGAAGGAGAGATCTACTTCGATATCAATACCGCCGATAAAATGGCTCTAAAGTAGAGGGAGTAGGTACCATGAAAAATCCGAAAACCACAGCAGTTTTTTTTATTGTCTTTTTCAGTTTCATCTCCCTTTTTGCCCAGCAGACCGCCGTTACCGGGGGCGACATTGTAACCGGCACCGGAGAATTGATTAAAAACGGCACCATCCTGATCAGGGATCAGCGGATAGCGGAGGTCGGCCTGAATATCGAGATCCCGGAGGGGTACACGGTTATTGATGCCTCTGGAAAGACGGTCCAGCCCGGCAGAATCGATGCCCTCAGCATCATCGGGCTCAGCGAAATCGGGGCCGTCGCTGTTACGAATGACGCCAATGAAAAAACTTCAACCAATACCGCTCACCTCAAGGCCGCGGACGGAATCAATCCCGAATCCTCAGTCATCGGGGTCACCAGGAACAACGGCATCACCACCACCCAGGTGATGCAGGGGAGGGCCGCGCCGATAAACGGGCTGACCGCAATCATTGACCTGGAAGGCCGCCGGCTTGACCAGATGATGATTGCAGACGGAAACGCGATGGTCCTCAACCTGAACGCCATGGAAAGAGGCAAGTACCCCTCCACCCGCCCCGGGATCATGGCTTTTATCCGTCAGACCCTCCTCGACGTACAGAACAAGATGGGAAAACCCGGTGACAACGGGGCGGATGCCCTGGACCTTAAGGATCAGACACTGGCCCGGGCCC
>CAZOGT010000339.1:0-351 GCA_964579015.1 uncultured Acidobacteriota bacterium
TACACTATCGATTCCATTGTTTTTGGCGTACTCAAAGGCCATTCTGATGATCCGCTCAGACCCCTGGAGGGTCGTAACCTTGAAATCAAAGGCCAGGTCCCCTGTGACCTGGATGCCCTGGCTTCCGAGTACGTAGGATCCTTCTGTATTTTCACGGAAAAAAGTCCAGTCAATCCCTTCAGAAGGAACCTTGACCGGCCTGACATTGGCAAACAGGTCAAGGTAACGGCGCATCGCTACATTGGCGCTTTCAATATTCGGCCAGCCGTCTCCCTTTTCCGGTGTGGTGGTAGGAGCTTTGAGGATTACATGACAATTTTTCAGTTCTTCCAGCACATCGTCAGGAATCGC
>CAZOGT010000339.1:361-3451 GCA_964579015.1 uncultured Acidobacteriota bacterium
ACAACCTTTCCCTCTTTCAATTCCTCACTCAGGATGAACTCCAGGATTCTCTGTGTTTCCTGCGAGATAATCGGCCCGATCCCGTCACCCCAGCACATGCCGACAATTAATGGGTTCACCTGGCTGTAATCAACCCAGTCTTCGGCGGCTTTCATTTTTTCGACTCTGTCCAGCTGTTCAGCGACAAGGCTGCCAAAATGATTCTTTGCTTTTTCCAGTAATTTATTTTCCATCTCTCTATTTGCTCCTAATCTTGACTTTTCGGAATTACTGATTCTTAAGGCAGGTTTTCTGAATGTTTCAGTGGTTAATAATTATACACAGAAAATCAGCCCAGGGTCAGGCCTGATGTACAGGGGCACCGGAAAACCGGGGAAACTCCGGCCATTCCCATGGAAGGGTCCGGTACTGAAACCGGGAAAACCTGGCAGACCAGGACATCCCTGCGTCCTGATAGCCCTTGCCAACTCCCCCGATGCCGTGGAGAATATGATGATGAACAACTCGATCGCCGGAAAGGTGCTGAACAATATTGATGCCGTGAGGGAAAGGATAATCGACCTGATCACGGAGCTGGTACGGATTGAAACCCCGACCATGGCGACCTCGGCCCATGCCGGAATCCACAAGGTTCTTGCCCGGGAGTTTTCAGGGTTGGGGTATGACTGCTTTATCAAGAGCGGAAAAACAAGCGGGGGGGTATTTTACAGCCGGCCGGCTGAACGAAGAAAAAATGCCGGGCTGCAGCTGCTGCTGGGCCACTGTGACACGGTTTGGGATATAGGCACCCTCGAGAATGATATCCCCCTGAAGATCGAAGGAGATCTGCTCAAAGGGCCCGGTGCATATGACATGAAAGCCGGGATAGCCCAGATGATTTTCGCCCTGAAAGCCCTCAGGGAACTGGAAATCGACCCTCCCCTGACCCCCGTGGTAGTGATTACCTCCGATGAAGAGCTTGGCAGTGATGATTCAGTGAAACTGATCAGGTCCCTGGCTAAAAAGGCCGGGAGAGTGCTGATACCTGAACCGTCATACGGGGATTCCGGGGCTTTGAAGATTTCCCGTAAGGGAGTGGGGAGATACGACATCCGGATTACCGGCAAAGCAGCTCATTCCGGCCTGGAACCTGAAAAGGGGATAAGCGCGGTAGTTGTCCTGGCCGATGTTATCAGGGAACTTAACGCCCTTAACGATTTTCCCCGGGGCGTTTCAGTAAACGTCGGAAAGGTCAGCGGCGGCACCAGGGAGAATGTCGTGCCGGCCTCCAGCCGGGCCCTGGTCGATGTCAGGGTCAGAACGACTGCCGATGCCGTCAGGATCGACGGTGCAATCAGGAGCCTTAAGCCTTCCCTGCCCGGTGCAGCGATAGAGGTAACCGGGGGAATAGACCGGCCGCCCATGGAAAGGACTGAGGCCAACCTGCGGCTCTGGAGGACGGCCGGGAAGATCGGGAAGGAGCTGGGCCTTGATCTGGAAGGGGTTGAAAGCGGCGGGGCATCCGACGGTAATTTTACGAGCGAGTTTGCAGCCACCCTGGACGGGCTGGGTGCCGTCGGCGGGGGGGCGCACGCCCTGCATGAATTTATCCGGCTGGATAAAGTCACTGAACGGACCGCCCTGCTGGCATTGTTGATAGCTGCCGAGGCCGGGGAGCAGTAACTGCTTACACCCGGGGGGCTTTAATCCGCATCTTTATCTCGGCAACGAACTCGACGTCGCCGGTCAGCCTTATCTGCGACCCTTCCCGCCATTCAACAATCTGCTTCCCGGTGTCGGTTTCGACCTCAAGCCTGGAATCGGCCCTGCCGCTCCTGATAGCGGCAACAGCAGCCCCGCAGGAACCCGTTCCTGATGAACTGGTGACACCAACTCCCCTTTCCCATATCTTGATTCTGACGTGGGTGCGGTTGATGACCTGGACAAAACTTACATTGGTCCTCTCCGGAAAAAAAGCATGATTCTCGATTATCCTTCCGATCCTTGCCTGTTCATCAGGACCCGGCAGAGTATCCCGAAAAACCACGCATTGGGGGTTTCCGACCGAGAGAGCGTAAACCCTTTCCTCAAGCCCAGGGGAACTGAGCAAGAAATCATCCACTGATTCCAGACCTGCTTCTCCGCATTCAAACGGAACAGATGCCGGGCTGAAGGACGGAAACCCCATCATTGACTGGTAGGAGCCTGAAAAACCATTCTTTTCCCTGAGACTGTAGACCTTGTCCCCGCTGATTGTTGAGAAAGTGATGTCCCGGTCAGGCAAGCCTTTGATCAAGTGAAGGTAAGCGGCTGCGCACCTTCCGCCATTGCCGGACATGCCGGCCTCGCTTCCGTCGGCATTGATAATCCTCAGAGCATAGGATGCCCCCGGATCTTTCCTGAGGGTCAACAGGCCGTCGCCCCCAATACCGAAATGCCTGTCACAGGCCGCGACAGCGGTGCGGGAGAGGAGTTCCTCCGGAACGTGATCCTCGGTCACCAGAAAATCATTTCCGTATGCCTGGAATTTAAAAAGAAAAAGACTGTCATTCATCTGTGTAATCTGGATATAACCGGCAACAACAGGAATGCTATTGAACAGTTTCAACTGGAACAAAAAGCTGGAGGCTTTGCCCCGGCCCTGACTGCGGAATATCAGCATTCCGTTGCCCCGCTGAGCATCGCCGGCAGGGAGAGGGCAACCCTGGTCAGATACTCCGGCCTTCACCTATTACCATATCCAGGACTTCCTGCGATATTTCTTCAATCGACTTGCCGGTTACATCAATGACCGGCCAGGATGAATTCTGACTGAACACAGCCTTGGCGTATTCAATTTCACTCTGGATACGCTCGCTGTCGGCATAACTGCCCCCCACCATGCCCATCTGGACCATTTGCACCTGCCTGGCTTCAGCCAGCCTTTCCGGATCTGTAATCAGGCCGACAATTTTCCGCTGGTCAACAGCGGAAAGTTTACCGGGCAGCTTGGTCCCAACGGCAAGGGGGATGTTGGCCACCCTCCATCCTTCCTGGGCCAGGTAAATGCTTAGGGGCGTCTTGGAAGTCCTGGAAATGCCGACAAGAATAATATCCGCCTTGTGCAGGTCT
>CAZOGT010000340.1:0-3450 GCA_964579015.1 uncultured Acidobacteriota bacterium
CCAGTGGGGCTGCATCGAGTCCTGGCCGCTGGTGGAAGTGGATGAGTGGGCCCGCCCCGATGACCTCCCCGCCTGGGTGGAACGGGACAGGGACATCGAAACCTTCAAGCGGGATTACTGGAAGCTAAAGGAGACCTTCAATCCGACCGCGTTTTATCCGGAAGAGTGGGTTAGGGCAGCCCAAAGCGCCGGGATGAAATATTTCGTCTTCACCACCAAGCACCATGACGGATTCAGCATGTTCGACACCCAGTACACGGATTTCAAGGCCACTTCCCCGGAATGCCCGTTTCACAAGGACCCCAATGCCAACGCGGCCAAAGCCCTTTTTGATGCTTTCCGATCGGAAGGCTTCATGGTTGGCGCCTATTTCTCCAAGGCTGACTGGCACAGCCCTTACTATTGGAGTCCTGGAGCACCAGCCAGGACCCGCAATCCCAATTACGACACCCTGGCCGAGCCGGAAAAATGGTCAAAGTTCGTGGAGTTTGTGCATAACCAGGTCGAGGAGCTGATGACCGGGTACGGAGATATAGACATTCTGTGGCTCGATGCCGGGCAGGTGAGGCCGCCAAAGCAGGATATCGACATGGACCGCCTGGTCAAGATGGCCCGCTCCCACCAGCCGGAATTGATCGTCGTCGACCGAACCGTGGGCGGGCGTTATGAGAACTACCTGACTCCGGAGAAGAAGATTCCGGATACTCCGCCTGATTACCCCTGGGAGACCTGCATGACCATGGGCGACCAGTGGTCCTACAAGCCGGATGACGATTACAAATCCACCCGCGAACTGGTACACATGCTGGTGAATATCGTTTCCAAGGGCGGAAACCTGCTTCTCAACGTGGGCCCCGGCCCGGATGGGCGCCTGCCGGAAGAATCGGTCATCCGGATGAGGGAAATCGGTGAATGGCTGGAGGTTAATGGCAAAGCCATCTACGGAACCCGGCCCATCGCCCCTTTTCGGGAAGGGCAGGTCTGCCTGACGAAAAAGGGCAGTACTGTTTATGCCATATGCCTGGCTGAAGAAGGGCAGGACGGGCCGCCGAAGGAGATGAGGCTGTCTTCCATCACGCCAAAGCCTGGTTCAGAGATCATGATGCTGGGCAGTGATGGGGCCCTGGCGTGGAAGAATCTGGGAAACGGCGTGGCGATTGAGCTTCCGGCCGATGCGGCATCGATTTGCAGGGATGCCTGGGTGGTGAAGGTGGAGGTGGGGGAGTAGGGGATGCCCTCGGCATTTAGTCCCGGGATCGCCGGTCTCCAGACCGGCAGATGCTCCGAGCTGAACCCGGTAAAGATTCTGCGTCCCTGCTCCGTTGTGTCAACCATGTCTCCCTGCACCAAAGGCACTTCGCATATCTAACATCTCAGAGCTCACTTCCGCTGGCGCACTTACAGCGCTCCAATATCGGCAGGGGCATCTCTGGTTCCCAGGGTTCCGTCCCGCGTTCTTCGAGCTGCGGGAGGCTCCGCCCTGGGCTGAGACCGTCGTTCCTTCGGGATGCCTCTGAGCGGTCCTTTGGCCCTCTCTGTCCCGGATCCCGACAGGGATTCGGGGAGCTGGAGGATGGCGCCTTCAACAAGGTCAATTGAACATTCAGTCAACGATCCAGTGGCAATCGTGGCCGGAAACTTCTAGTTTTCCGCTCCCGAAGGGAGCCAACGTTTCAGGTAGTTGCAGGATTTAAGGTGCAAAGGGTTCCCCGACCTTATCGGGGAACGGGAAAGCAAGGATGCTTCCCGCCACAGCGGATATCGAGCCGCCGGCTCCAGCGACCTTGCATCCCTGCGTCATTGCGTTAATGCCCTGTTTCCTTCAGTTCTCTCAAAATCCATTTCCAGTTCCACCTTGAGCCACCAGCGGGGTTTGTCGGCTATCTTGATTGGAATGCCCCGGTAGTCACCATTCGTGGGAATCCAGAGCGAGAAATCGTGTTTCCGGTTCAGGTCATGCCTGAGAGTCTGGAAGTCGAGCTGGAGAATATCCTTGAAGCTGCGGTTGTTTACTTCGTACTTCTTGTGAACCTTGACTTTGGTGATTTTCAGGGTGTAGAGATGGGCGCTGTTGACATATCTCTGCCTGGTGTTCCGGAAATGGGAAATCGTTGAACCGGAATCAATTTCGTCAAGGATAGGATCAAGCAGAAGCCGGATAGCAGTGAAAAAACCTGCCGGTTGGTCGAACTGAGGAGGTTTGTTTACGAGGAACCTTTCAATATCCGGGGCCTGGAGGCCGGCGGCTTCCAGGTATCCGGCACTTATAGCTTCAGGGTGTTTGTAGGTAGCCTGATTCGAGGCGTAGAAACGCCAGAGATTCATGGAGGCCCGGGAGGGAGTGACTTCACCGATGGATCCCTCGAAAAGGGTAAGTCCTGCCTCGTCCTCTGGTGCATCGCGGTCAAGCTCAGCCATCGACTCCTCTGAAGATTTGCTCATGAATCCTTCAAACACCGTTTTTGAAAGCTGTTCTGAACCGTTCTCGCGATTCCACCAGGCCAGTTCCCGGGCATATCCCCAGCGGTTGTGATTTCCAGGCACAGCGCCGGGATCAGAACCGAACAGGACCGAGTATCCGTCAGTTCGCTCACCCGGGGTGCTGTCCTGCCCCTTTATCCGGGAAATGGTGCCTCCTCCCACGTCATCTTTGCCAATCCAGACGACCAGGAGCTTTATCGAGCCCCTCATCCGATAGTGGAAATCTTCGACTGAGAACGAGTTCTTATCCTCAGGATAGGGTAGGCCTTCCCATTGCATTGGAGCCGCAGATACAGGTATCGCCCCCAGGATAAGCAGGTACAGTGACAGGCTGTATGATATGCAGGACTTCAAAACTTTTTCCTCCAGCACTCAAGTTAAGGGACTACTCAATAATAATAAGGCAGACCCAACACTAATATCTATCTTTCATGCTGCTCAGGTGCTTCCTGTTCTTTTTCTATTTTATGCCTTCCCGAGGCAGTAATCCGTTTACAATAGAGTTTACACCCGTCAATGATAAAGCTGCATGACGGATCATGATCTTCAATTATCAGGGAGAGAAGGGAGCAGGCCGGAAGTGGCAGAATGCATGTGCGATAGCCCATCTGAACTGGAGAAGCTTCGCGCCCGCCAATCCTCTACCCTGAAGATTGTCCTCGCCATTAACGCCGTGATGTTCCTGGTCGAGTTCACTGCCGGAATTATTGCCTCCTCAACCTCTCTTCTCGCTGATTCCCTTGACATGCTCGGGGACGTGTTCGCTTATGGATTCAGCCTGTATGTGGTGGCCCGCAATGATACCTGGAAAGCGGTGTCAGCCATGTTCAAGGGAGGCATCATGGCAGTCTTCGGAATACTGGTACTGGGCCAGGCAATATACAAGGTGATCTATCCTGAAACCCCTAGCTTTGAATGGATCGGAGCCGTCGGCCTGCTGGCACTGCTGGCCAATTCTTTCTGCCTGGC
>CAZOGT010000341.1:0-1773 GCA_964579015.1 uncultured Acidobacteriota bacterium
GCCAGGGAAACGCCTCTCTCCGCCATTGCTTTAGCTGTCCGAAAGTCACCCATCTTCAGCCGCTGCCGGGCGGCGTAGCGCATTTCGTCAGCCAGGCTCAATATTTTTCGACCCTTTCCTCCTCCGGCTTCTGTTGCGGCAGCTTGTTCAGCCCGCGAGACGCTTTGCTGCAGTTGTCCCATTCTCTGAACCGCCCCTGGGGATTGATCTGCGGCCACGTTAAACAGGAGTTCTTCCTGGGAGACTCCGGGGATGTCGCGACATTCCAGCCTGACGGTATACTGTCCGGGAGGCATGGGAAGGCGCCCGGAAAATTCGATCAGTTTGCGGTTCCGGTCGGGTGTCCCGTAAAGCACGAAGAACTGGTCATGGATCCAGACATTCAGTCTTTTTACGCCTGTCAGCTGATCCTCGGGAAGCTTGTAGATGGCAATGTGGAATTTCTGGAAGTATTCCGGCCGGAAAGGCAGCATTCCATTGCGGAGTTCTCCGGGTGAGGGGTCCCATATCCTCATTTCATGAAGGGAGCCGCCCATTTTGCTGAGTACGTCCAGTACGTCCTCATGAATCCCTTCGATGTAATCAAATCGGTTGAAGATCTCAAATGCCGCGAATTCACCGTCCTGCTCGTCATCATAGATCATGAACTGACCCATGACTACCCGCATGGCCAGCCTCAGGTTGCTCATTTCACGAAAGAAAAGACCCTTAAGTTCAGCATTGCTGGATCGATTCAAATCCTTTTCCAGGTACCTGGCCGCATGGATGGTTCCGCTGGCCCTGTCGAGCGCCTGCAGTACCTCTTCCAGGGGAATCATCCCCGGGTCACGGCCCCGGCTGAGGTTGAAGAGCGCCCTGGAGGCTTCCTGCATGGTCCCAATTGAGACATTGACGCGGTGCGGCAGGTTGCTTTTGGGGCGAAAAGCCTCCCGGAGCCGGGGCCATAACTGGTTTTCGGCCCAGTCAAGAATAGTGTTCTGGAGCAAGGTCAATACCAGCCGGTTCCCGGTGAAATTCAGTACAAGCTGGGCTACCGTCTCCCTGATATGGCGCTGGGCCTGCAGCCGGAACGCGGCCTGTAGAGATCTCAATCCGCGCAGGGGCATTCCCAGCACCTCCTGTGCCTTTTTATCCAGGAAACCCCGTAAGTCAATCTGCAGCTTCTGGTTTACCGAGCCGGTAAGCTGTGACTTCCCTCCGTCGGCCAGGAGGTCACCCAGGCCTTTCCGGTTGACCCAGCTGATGACCTCCCTTTCGATCAATTCCCGGCCGGCTTCCTCCAAAAGCGTCGGTGAATGCCGCCGGGGCCCCGCTACCCCTTCTTCCCCGGGGATAATGGCCATTGACTGGAAGTTCCAGGAGGCCTCTTGCTGGACTTCGGAAATTCTCCTGACCAGCTGCAAGTCTTCAACGGTTCCGATCCGGGTGATAGGCGCGTTCCGGAAGAGGGCCTGGAAGGTGCCTATAACCCTGGCCAGCTCCTGTCCCTGGGAGCGGACCATGCCCTGATCGGGATTTGGTAAGCTTCGCAGTTGAGCCAGCTGCCGGTTGACGGCTTCCAACTCAATCAGGATATCCTTCAGCGGGACGGTATATCGGGAGGTAGTCCGGGTGGTCCGGGCGGTCCGGGCGGAGCTGCCCGGACCGGCTTCCTTGAGCATCTTACCCAGCCCGGCATGGCCTGAAGTTTCGGCCAACTGGGAGGGGGTCTGCCCCTCGAAATCAACCGCTTCCGGATCAGCTCCGTTTTCCAGCAGCAGGTTACTGACCTCG
>CAZOGT010000341.1:1873-3413 GCA_964579015.1 uncultured Acidobacteriota bacterium
TGAGTTTTGCGGTGTCTCCGGTGCGGGCGGCAGTGAAAAGGGAAGCGGAATCCTGCTCATCTTCAGGTATTTCGTCCGAAATGAAATTGATTCCGCCCAGCCCCCGGTCAAGGAGGTCCAGTTCAGTTTCCGCATATCCCCACAGGCCGTCCGCGCTAGTATAGACACCGGCTATGATTGTCTGGGTAAAAGAGTTGAGATCCATCCATTGGACAGGGACCTGAATGCGTAAATCCGTCCATTTTGAAGGGTTGGACTGTATGATTTCCGAGCGCTGCACCTGGACCCGGTTTCCCTGGCCCACGTTTCCGGCAGGGCAGGTGGAGGAAGGCCGGACCGGATCACCGTTCAGATGGCGGAACACGGCTCCCATGTATACCTTTTCGCCCTGGATTCCCGATACCCCGAAGTCAAGGGAAAGAGTCCGGGTTTCGGAATCCTCTCCCCCGGTGTAGTTCCGGGAACCCATCCCCGCAACGTTCAGGGGCTGCCGGTCAGGGCTGGCCTGGGCATGTCTCAGGTCAGAAATTTTGATCAGCTTCATGGTCCCGGCATCAGGCCTGGGAAAACTGGTTTCCGCCTCAAGATAGCTTTTCAGCCGACCAGAGGTAACCGTGTACCGGACCACCACCGGAAAACTCCGGTTGCCTCCTGCAATGGCATTGACGGGTACCGGAACGTATAAATCGTCTCCCTCCCGCGGCGCTTTGAGAATGCCGGACCACGAGTAGGAGATCACTCCATTTTGCTCCGACAGGTAAGCGGGGGCTCCCGGCTGCAGGCGGAGTGGAGATCCATCGGCGCGGCGGACGGTCGATTCCAAGGTTACCTGTTTATCAAGGAGGTTCTCGACGCTGGTCCTGGCCCGAATAACAAACATTGGTTCCCCGTCAGGTCCGGTCTGGGCAGTGAAATATAGATCCCGAATCAGGAGTTTCCGGAGAGGGTTGTCCGATGCCGGGATACCCTGGCAGAAAGGCGCCAGGAGCAGTAGGATGAAACACAGCCGCTTTAACAGTCCGATCTCAATTTTCATTGGAAGATCCCCAGTCCCAGGGAATCATTCGGAGGGAAAGGGAATCCCTCCATTGATTTCCCTTTATCCATCTGGAAATAAGTCCATTCCAGGAGTGATAACATGAATTATTATCTACCATCAGCAAGTCGTTGTCATGATAAATATTACCCAGAAAATTTCACTTCCTGTAGGCTTTAATCTATTCTATCTCAAGCTGAAATGCACCGGCCTGGTAGTCAGATACGAGGAATCCAATCTGCCGAATCTCTGCGGGAGAGATGGTGATCCTTTTGAAATATTTTAATAACAATCAATTACATTTTTCTGACGCATTCCCTGTGGAGATGGATAACTGGAAGGGGGAATGAGGGAAGTGAGAGGTTAGATGTTCAAACTTCGAACTTCCGACCCCGATACCGATACCGACCCCGACGCCGAGTTAATTGGGGAAGGGGGGCAACAGCGCCTGGATCGCCGATCTCCAGATCGGCATTTAAATCAAACGCCGCCGGCAGGCGGCAA
>CAZOGT010000342.1:0-3382 GCA_964579015.1 uncultured Acidobacteriota bacterium
TACATAGGCGGTTTTCTGGGGACCGTGTACCGTCCGAAAGATGAAATCCTGGTCACGACCGGATTAAGCGAAGCCTACGATCTGGCAATCAGGGCCCTCGTGAATCCAGGGGAAGAAGTAATCTATCACCAGCCTTCCTACGTCTCCTACGGCCCCGTGGTCCAGATGGCGCACGCCGTGCCCGTGCCCCTGGAAACAAGAGCCGCAGATAATTTTCAGCTCGACCTCGCCATGCTGGAAGCAAAGATTTCCCCCAGGACCAAGCTGCTGGTCCTCAATTTTCCCAACAACCCCACGGGGGCGGTACTGGATTCCGCCATGGTCGGAAAAATCGCGGACCTGGCCCTGAAACATGACCTGCTGGTTCTCTCCGATGAAATTTATGGAGAACTCACCTACGACCGGGATCACGTCAGCATCCTGAGTATCCCGGAAATGAAAAACAGGACCATCCTGCTGCACGGCATGTCCAAAGCCTGGGCCATGACGGGTTTCAGGATCGGCTACGCCTGCGGCCCGGCGGAAATCATCGGAGCCATGAACAAGCTGCACCAGTACACCATGCTCTGCGCTCCCACCCTCAGCCAGCACGCTGGAGTCGAGGCCTTCAAGGGAGCCGGAAGGGACGTCCCGGAACTGAGGGAGATCTTTCGCAGGAACCGCAACTACATGTTCAGCATGCTCAGGGAAACAGGCCTGCCCTGTTCACCCCTGCATGGCGCGTTTTACGCCTTCCCTTCCATTTCAGAACTCGGCATGACCTCTTCTGAATTCGCCCTGCGCCTCCTGGAAGAGGAGAAGGTGGCCGTGGTCCCGGGCACCGCTTTTGGAAACTGCGGAGAGGGCCACATCCGTTGCTCCTACGCCACCGGCCTGGATGAGATCAAGGTTGCCATGGGAAGAATCAAAAACTTTGTGGAACGGGTCCGAAAAAACTGACTGTCACCGGTCCCGCTCCTTTTTCAGCAGTCACCATTGGGGCTGAACAAGCGGCAGATGCCTTAACTTCCACTCGAAGTGCTTTTCATGAGAGAATCTTAAAATTGTGAGAAGCGGAGCCGATAAACCATTAGCAGTATATATCCATATACCTTTTTGCGCCCACAAGTGCCTGTACTGTGATTTCAATTCCAAGCCCGCCCTGCTGGAGGAAAAACAGGCCTACGTGGACGCCCTCATATCTGAAATCCGGAATTCTGAATTCCAGGGGCTTCCCGCCTCCACCATATACCTCGGGGGCGGCACCCCGAATGAACTGACAGGCGATGAAATAGAAACGATTGTCACGGTCCTGGATATGAATTTCGATTTCATAGACAACCGCGAATGGAGCATTGAATGCAATCCCGGAAATGTCAGCCCCGCTTTTTTCAAGCGGCTGGCTGAACTTGAGTTTGACCGGGTAAGCCTTGGCGTACAGAGTTTCTCGGAGAGCCAGCTCCGATCCCTGGGAAGGCTTCATTCAGTGAGTGACGTCTTTAACTCCTATGACTGGATAAGGGACGCCGGCATAGAAAACGTCAATCTCGACCTGATATTCGGCATTCCCGGACAGCGGTTCGAGGACTGGCTTGAAGACCTCAGGGAGGCTTTTTTCATGGCTCCCGAGCATCTCTCACTCTACAACCTCAGCATTGAGAAGGACACCCGGCTGTCCCGACTGGTGGAAGCCGGACTGGTAACGCCCTGTGATGAAGATCTTTCCGCTGACATGTACGAAGCTTCCCAGGAACTGACCGAGCGGGCCGGCTATTACCAGTATGAGATTTCGAATTTCGCGCTGCCGGGACAGGAATGCCGCCACAACCTGGCCTACTGGAAAAATGAGCCTTACCTGGGATTCGGTTTGAGCGCCGCCTCCTACATGGGCGGAGAAAGATGGACCAACACCAGTGACTGGAGAGCATACCTCAAGGGGGCAAAAACCGGAAAAATACCCTCCGGAAGCAGGGAAAAACTGGAAGGAAGGGCTGCGGCCGGTGAAGAAATCATGCTCCTGCTGCGGACTGCTTCGGGGGCGGACATTGAACTCCTGTCACAGAAATACGGATTCAGGATTGATGAGGCCTTCAGCGAATCCATCAACTTCCTGGTCAGTGAGGGGCTCCTGGACCGCGAGGATTCCTGCCTGTCACTCTCCCGCAAGGGAATGCTCCTGGCCAGTTCCGTGAGCGCTGAATTCCTGGGCCGCAACCGGAATGAACCCTGATTCGGCTTCCTGCCCCGGAATTCCGGGACAAAGTGTTATTATTATCCTGCTATGAACAATGTCAGTTCTGTCTATGGTCCGGTTAAGAGCTGGAGGGTTGGATGGTCTCTTGGAATTGATCTGATCTGCGTCAATTCAGTCTGCTCCTTCAACTGCAGTTACTGCCAGCTCGGGTCCATCCAGGAGCGCACCAACACACGGCGAGAATTCATCACCCTGGACAAGCTTAAAGAGGACTTCCGCAATTCAGACTGGCGGAAGGCCGACATCATCACCTTTTCCGGCAGCGGGGAGCCCACCCTGGCCCTGAATCTCAAAGGAGCCATCAACTGGATCCGGGAGTTCTCGGGGAAACCGGTCCTGGTCCTGACCAATGGGACCCTGCTTGGCGATAAAGAGGTGCGCAATGACCTGCTTGAAGCTGAAAGGGTCTACATCAAGCTCGACGCTGCTGATGAAAAAACCTTCCGGATCGTCAACCGCCCGGTGGAGGGCGTCACCCTTTCCGGGATTGTTGAAGGCGCTGAAAAGTTTCGTTCAGAATACCGGAAATACCTGGGCATTCAATTCATGGTACTCCCGAACAGCCGCATCAACATCGAAGACTACGCGGACATTGTCAGGAGGATCGCCCCGCAGGAAATCCAGGTGAACACCCCGACCCGGCCCTATCCGGATGACTGGTACCTCTCATCCCGGGGCAGCCATGAAGGGGTGGACTACCCGGCAAAACCCCTCAGGCAGGTCTCCGGGGAAAGAATAGCCGGAATAGTCACTGAGCTGAAAAAAAGGAGCGGAATCAAGAACATCACCTCTGTTTTCGACGGCCGCGACCAGTCGACAACATAATTTTCTTTTTGCTATAATTAGCCCTCGCGAACCGGGCCCGGTTAGCTCAGTTGGTTAGAGCGCCTGCCTTACAAGCAGGAAGTCATAAGTTCGAGTCTTATACCGGGCACCATCTCCGCCTGAGGCGGGAAATCCCAAATCACAAATCCTAAATCTCAAATCAAATTTCTGAGATCTTAGAAACCTTATCAGTTTCATTCTCCCGGGCTTTTTACCTGAGAGGGAACCCAAGTGACAATAAAGACATAAGCGACAAAAATTTCCAGTTACCGATTACCTGGAAGGCAGGATAACAAGTCCTTAATGTCCTTTAAGTCCCTTTGG
>CAZOGT010000343.1:0-3373 GCA_964579015.1 uncultured Acidobacteriota bacterium
GTCGATGCCGGGTATGGTTCATCTGTTCTGGCGATACCGGAAATTGCCGGGATGGTGCAGGAGACCCTGCTGCATTTTCATCAACAACGGTACTATCTGAATGCCTGGGCCGTGATGCCCAACCATTTCCATGCCCTTTTTCAGCCGATCAATGGATGGACCATGGCTAAGATCGTTGCATCCTGGAAGAAGTTTACGGCGATGAGGATCAAGGAGTATCTGAGGGGGAAGGATCGGGAGATCCGCGCTCCCGGAGGTGGACAGGCGGATCAGGAGATCCGCGCTCCCGGGGGGAGGAAGCGGAAGGCGGAGCCGGTTTGGTACCCGGAGTATTGGGACAGGTATATCCGGGATGAAGAGCACTACCTCGATACGGTGGAGTATATCCACAACAATCCGGTGAGGGCAGGGCTGGTAATGCGCCCGGAAGATTGGCCATGGAGCAGTGCCCGGTTTGATGAGACCGGGTATGGTTATTGACGCGGGTTAAGGGAGATCGTCAGGTGACCTGGTTGAATGGCAGGAAGAAGGCCGGGACGTTTGCGGATCGGGAGATCCGCGTTCCCGGGAGTGGACATTTGCGGATCAGGAGAGCAGCGTACCTGGGGGGTGGAGGTTTGCGGCTCGGGAGATCCGGGGTCGTGGGGGTGGACGTGCGGAGCAGGAGAGCCGCGCTCCCGGGGGGGGCTAGACTGCTCCGTCGCCCTTGAACATTGCCCAGGGAGTCTTGAATATCAGCTTGATGTCCTTCCAGACTGACCAGCCGCGGGCATAGCGCAGGTCTATGCGCACCATGTCATCAAAGGTTGTCCGGTTGCGCATTTCCACTTGCCAGAGTCCAGTCAATCCAGGCTTTACCTCAAGAACCCTGGCCGCGTGCCAGATGTCATATTTCTCGATTTCATAGGGAAGAGGAGGCCTTGGGCCAACCAGGGAGATATCACCCTTCAGGACATTAATGAACTGGGGTAATTCATCAAGGCTCAGTTTCCGCATAAACTTGCCGAAAGGAGTAACCCTGTTATCTGAAGTTATCTTGAATACGCCGTTGTCATCAAGTTTTTTAGAACTTCCATTGATAAACTGATCAACATACATCTCATGAATTTCATTACTGGCACCATGATGCATGGAACGGAATTTATAGAGATTGAAGTCCCTGTTCAGCCGGCCCTGCCGGACCTGGACATGAAAAACAGGACCCCTGGATGTGAGCTTGACCATTACAGCCAGAAAGATCATCAAAGGCGCCAATACTGGGAGTATCCCCAAAGAAAAAATAATATCGATTCCGCGTTTAACAACAGCAGAAGCCTTTTGATGAATATCCCATGAAGAAACCGCTTCAGGGTAAAAAATGCGGTTGAATGCCTCCGATGACAGCTCCCTGTTTGAAGCCGGGTAGATATGTATCTGCAACTCCATTTTGTTGTAGATCTTTTCGCCGAAAAGAGTTTTTAACTCTTTTCTAATCTTTTCACTGATTGCATTGACAACATTTTCCAGCTTGAAACTGCCAAACTCGGTAAGAACCACCCCGAAAACAGAGTCCTTGGTATGCCAACCAATGACATCCGTCTCGCGGAGACAGCTGGATAGAGCCGAAAAAACCATGTCAACAAGAACAGGATCCAGGTTCCGGCTTTCTTTTCTGAGAGCAGCTACATCCAGAGTTACCAGGGCAAAGGATCGTTTTGAACGGTCTGCCTTTTTCCTCTCAAGGACTAGCATTCTCTTGAAACTCAATTCGTCCAGTAAACTGTTGAACAAATAAGATCTGCTGGGCCATTCTTTTTCAACCATTTTCCTACCTACTTCTTTCAATCCAGTGCGTGCCAATAGTCTAACCTTCTGGAAAACCTACATTGTTATACTTAATAATGTCAAAAATATAAAGAAAAATCAGGGCCTCATTACAAATTTAGTCAGATTGACATGGTAATATTTTTTGCTTTTCCTGATTTGCCGATTCAAGATCAATCTTCCTATTGATATTCTATGCAATTATCATTCCTAAAATGATCCCTTAACTTTTAAGCCCTGAGGGTTTTTGTAAAAAAATCATTATTTTTCAAATATTTAAATCAACAGGATATCGAATTCATGCCGACTTTTCCAATCCTTGAAGCATACATCATGACACACCTTCCATCTGTACTATGTATTCGTTTACATAGCAATGAAACAAAATCACCACCCAAAACACGTCAACTGGGCAGATATGATTGGTCAGGATTAATCAATATGAGGACAGCCGGCAGGGGGTTTCAAGGCACTCTCCTATTCAACAGGCATAACTGATCTTCCCTTTTCACTCTGCCCCGGTCCTGTCGCCTTGCTGTGCTATAAATGAATTTCAATATCTCGAAGCTCATGTATGAGTTAAATCCGGAACGGATAAATGGAACCGCGGAAAAAAGACTGGAGAAGAGAATGCTTGACAGAACCGAAGGCATCGAAAAAAAGATGAAGGAATTGAGCTCATACAGGAGGCACCTGTTCTTTCTGGCCTTCCTTGCAGTTGCTTCCCTTGTCTTCCTTCCCTCGCTAATCAAGCTATACAATCTTTCTCTTTCGAGTGAGATGTATTCGCATCTTTTGTTGATCCCTTTCGTGACAGCTTACCTTGTTTTCCAGAACAGAAAAAAGGCCTTTTCCTGCGCCTACCAACTGAACCGCGCGGCCCTGTTTCTTCTGGTGGGGGCAACCTTCGCGCTGATTGCCGCATCACTGATTCATTCCCACCTGAGCCTGTCAATTGCCTCTTTTATATTCCTGCTCTGGTCGGGATTTGTTTTCTTTTACGGAATAACCTGTTCCAGGGCGGTCCTGTTTCCCCTCTTCTTTCTGGTCTTCCTGATACCGGCGCCCGGAATCCTGCTGGATAAAATAATCATTATCCTGCTCTGGGGTTCCGACCAGGTCACCGCTTTCCTCTTCAGCCTCACAGGGGTTCCTTTTATTCATGAAAACTACATCTACCGTCTTCCCCGCCTTTCCATATATATAGCCCCGGAATGCAGCGGAATACGCTCCAGCACCGCCCTGTTGCTGACGGCAGTGCTGGCGGACTACCTGATCCTGACCAAGGTGTGGACCAGAACCCTGTTGCTGCTGGCGGTCCTGCCCCTGGCGGTTTTCAAAAACGGCCTGAGGATCGTAACCCTCTCCCTGCTCTCCATCTACGTTGACCCGGGCTTCATGTCCGGAGACCTGCACAGCAGGGGAGGCTTCGTCTTTTTCGGCATTACCCTCCTGATCATGGGAATCATCCTGCTGCTGCTGCGGAAAGCAGAGTGCCTAGCCGGAAAATCCTCCTCCGGCCCCGATTAAGGGCATGATTCGCGGTTTCTTCAGAACGGCTCTTTCAAAC
>CAZOGT010000344.1:0-3330 GCA_964579015.1 uncultured Acidobacteriota bacterium
AGTATGGTGAAAGTGGAGGTTCCATTTCATGACCATTTGGTATATTAATAGACCTCAAGTGAGCAAATCCTGCGGCTGGACAAGGTTTCCCGCGGGCAGGAATCGCGACAATACTGAACATCCGCGCAGCGGCAACAATTCAATAAGGTTGGAAACAATCATGCTAAGAAATCTGGCAATACTTATCGCTTGTCTCGTTTTATCCCCATGGCCGTCCTCTCCCCTCAACGCCCAGGAACGGACTGATACCAGGAAAGAGATGATGCAGGACCCCAACAGCTTCCAGCTGAGGATCAATATCCCCACCACCCTGGGGGAATGGGAGGCCCGGAAGGAAAGGCTGAGGCAAAAAGTCCTGGTAAATGCCGGACTGTGGCCATCTCCGGATAAAACGCCCCTGAATGCCAACACCTTCGAGCGGAAGGAAGGAAAGGGCTTCGCGGTCTCAAAGGTATATTTCGAGAGCCTTCCCGGATACCTGGTAACCGGAAACCTCTACGAGCCCCTCGGAGGAAGCGGCCCTTATCCGGCCGTGCTGACACCCCATGGCCACTGGGAGTACGGCAGGCTGCAGAACCAGGGTGCCGGGTCCATACCCGGGAGGTGCATCGACCTGGCCAGGCAGGGATTCGTGGTGTTCAGCCCTGACATGATCGGTTACAACGATTCCTTCCAGCTGCCGCATGACTCCAATAAGGCCCTCAGGCAAATGAAGGCCGGTGAGCCGCTGCCCTGGGAACCACGGGCCTATCGTCCCGATTTTGTTTTTCCTGAGGCTGAATTCAACGGACTGAGCCTCGGTGGGCTCCAGTTGTGGAACAATATCAGGGCTATTGATTTCCTGGTAAGCCGGGACAATGTTGATCCCGAAAGAATCGGGGCAACCGGAGCTTCCGGAGGGGCCAGCCAGGTGATTCTGCTCATTGCCGCTGATGACCGGGTGGCGGTCGCGGCCCCGGTCAACATCATTGGGGCTGAAAGGCATCCGGGATGCCGGTGCGAGAATATTCCGAACCTCTGGATCGATACTTCCACCCTGGAACTCACGGCCACCTTTGCCCCCAAGCCGCTGCTGATGGTGTCGGCAACCGACGATCCCTGGACTCCCAGGACACCGGAGAGGGAGTTTCCGATGATGAAGCGTTTCTACGACCTTTACGGGGCCGGGCAGAACATTGAAAATGCCCATGTCGAGGGTCCGCATAACTTCAACGCCGACTCAAGGGCGGCTATGTACAAATGGTTCGTCAAGCACCTTGACGCACAGGGGCCCCTGATTACGGATCCCGAGGATTACGCGGAGGTATCGGGGCTCGGAGACCTCCGTGTCTTCCCGGAGCGGGTCCTGCCTGAAGAGGCGGCCTCGGCCCAGAGAGTCATCGACGACTGGATAGAAAATTCAAGGCGGCAGTTCCTGGAAGCCCTGCCCGGGGACCAGGAAGAATATGGGCGGTTCCGCACTGATTTCCGCAGGGCGCTCGCCCTGAACCTGAGTGTCAGCGCCCCGGAAGCGGGTTCGCTTGAGTACAGCGTTGAAGCACAGGAAACCCGGGGAGACATCATTTATACCGTTGAAAAAATCGGGGCCGCGGACAGGGCCGGCTGGGTGGAACTTGAATCCGCGTCCAGGGACATTGAGCCGTCCCGGGTCGCACTGGCAGTCTACCCCGATAAGCTGGGGTCCCTCCTCAATTCCGATGGAACCTCCGACTTCCCCTGGCTCAAGCCTTTGCTTGACCGGAAATACCATGTCTACCACGTCAGGGGATACGCTTCAGGCCGCCTCTCCGTGTCCCTGGAAGAATGGGACTCCTACAGCTGGTCGGATGCCTATAACCGGAGCAACCTGACCAACGGAATCCTGGATATCGTGACAGCAATCAGGAGTATCCGGGAGGCCTATCCTGATGCTCCGCTGACCCTGATCGGCCTGGACGACAGGTGGCTGGCAGCCGCATGCGCGGCAGCCCTGGACGGGCATACCGACAGGGTTGTCCTTGACATGAACGGCACTGACCCCGGTTACTGGAGAGAGCTGCACCAGATATTTCCAGTGCATGGATTTCAGCGTATCGGAGGGCTGAAAACCGTATTCCTGCTCCTGGCGGAATCAGACCTCCTGGTGTTCAACCCGGCTGAATCATATGACCTTTCCTGGCTGCGGGAGCGCATCGCGGAACTCGGGTTATCCGGAAACCTTAACCTTCTGGAAAAAGAAAGAAAGTTCAATCCCAACCACCTGAGATGAACCCTGCCCACCAGGCAAATGAGGGGCTCAGGCAGAGGATTAAACGTATCTGCAAAGATACTGGTACACAGAGAAGATGGAGGACTGTTATGAAAACAATGTTTATTTCAATGGGGCTGATGGTAATTCTCGGGCTGATGGGAGCCTGTAGCCAGGAGCCTGCCGAGGAGACTGTCATGGAAGAGCCTGCCGCAATCGGGGAGACCGCAGATAACATCCTTACGCCTGAAGAAACAGCCGAGGGGTGGGAGCTGCTCTTTGACGGGAACAGCCTGGAAAAATGGAGGGCTTTCCGGGGTGAAGAAGTCCCTCCGGGCTGGGTTGTTCAGGAAGGCACCCTTTTCTTTGACGGGGAGGGTGCCGGAGAAGGCTACGGAGACCTGACTACCAGGGAAGAGTTTGCCGATTTCGAGCTGAAGCTGGAATGGAAGATTTCCCCGGGAGGAAACAGCGGAATCCTTTACCGCGTTTCAGAAGACCAGGAACAGGAGTTCCACTCCGGCCCTGAAATGCAGATACTGGACGACAAGGCTGAAAGGTACAGTGAACTTGACCGCACCCATAAATCCGGGGCCAACTATGCGCTTGACGCCCCGGCTGTCGATAATGTCAAGCCGGTAGGCGAATGGAATTCCGTGCACCTGGTCGTCAACGGCGCCCATGTTGAGCACTGGCAGAACGGGGACAAGGTCGTGGAATATGAACTCTGGACCCCCGAATGGAAAGAGGCCGTGTCAAAAACAAAATTCGCGGAATGGCCCAGCTACGGAATGAATAAGAAGGGGCACATTGTCCTCCAGGACCACGGGGCGGGCGTATGGTTCAAAAATGTCAAGATCAAGCGCCTTAACCAGGAAGAAAAAGCCTCGGAAGAAACCGAAGAATAGGAAAAAAGGGGTCAGGGGCAATTCGGGAATTGCCCCTGCACTCTTGCCGTGGCATAAGCATCTTGTGGCATAAGCATCCTGCTTATGATCCCCGTGGCATAAGCATCCTGTGGCATAAGCATCCTGCTTATGATCCCCGTGGCATAAGCATCTTGCTTATGCTCATGAACTGGAAGTTCATGCCACAATTGTCAG
>CAZOGT010000345.1:0-3324 GCA_964579015.1 uncultured Acidobacteriota bacterium
CTCTTTTCTCAAATAAAAAGGAGAGAGGCTTCTCTCCCGGTTTGGTATGATGTTGGTACTGGATTATGGCAGGGACCGTATAAGAGGTATCTATGGGAAGCAGCGTTCTATTCATCGGCGGCACCGGAGTGATCAGCTCGGCTTGCACAGAGCTCGGGGTGAGCCGCGGCATGGATCTTTTTCACTTGAACCGTGGACGCACGCGGGCACATACAGTCCCGCCGGAAGTGACGAGCATCCAGGCAGACATCCGCGATCCGGAGGCGGCAAGATCGGCACTGAGGGGACATGAATTCGACGTTGTGGGTGGATTGGATCGCATACACTCCCGAAGATGTACGAAGGGACATCGACTTGTTTGGCGGCCGGGTCGGGCAGTACGTTTTCATCAGCACCACCTCTGCTTATGAGAAACCAATACGCTCCCTGCCCTTAACGGAAGAGACGCCGCTTTCAAATCCGTTCTGGGAATATTCCCGCCTGAAGACAGCCTGCGAAAAGGTACTGATGGAGGCCTGTGAACAGGAACAGTTTCCAGTGACTATCGTCCGCCCCTCCCATACCTACGACAAGACAAAGATCCCCATCCGCGGCGGCTACACCGCCATTGACCGGATGCGGAAGGGCAAACCGGTCTTTATCCACGGAGACGGCACCTCGCTGTGGACTTTGACGCACCATCGAGACTTCGCCAGGGGATTTGTGGGCCTGCTCGGCAACAGCCGGGCAATCGGCGAATCGTTTCACATCACTTCCGACGAGCTGCTGTCCTGGAATCAGATTCATGCCTTGCTGGCCGAAGCGGCCGGCTGCCGGTGCCGGGCAGTCTACGTTCCTTCCACCCTGATCCGTGAATTTGATCAGGAAATCGGTGACGGCCTGGTGGGCGACAAGGCCCACAGCGTGATTTTCGACAACAGCAAGATCAAGCGATTCGTACCCGGGTTTGAAGCGACAATACCTTTTTCAGAAGGGGCCAGGCAGATAATGGAATGGTACGATGCCGACCCGGCCAGGAGAGTGACTGACGACTCCTTCAACCAACTGACCGAGCGGTTGATTCAGGCCATGTCGGCGGCCTCAAGGGGTAGTCATCGACATGTCCCCAGTTCGCTTCCCTCTCGCTGAACTGAGTGATCAGTTTTGATCAAACATGTGAGCCGGATTGGACTGACACGGGTATTCCCCAAATATAGAATAAAAACGGAATGAAAGGGGAAAGGTGCCGCAATGTCTGTGCAGGCCGGTCTAACCATTTCTGTCAACAATAATTTTAATCAACCAAAAGGGGGAACCATGAGAAACAAAATATTCGCCTTCGCCGTCTTGGGATGTATTACGGCAATACTTTTTGCGGGCTGTGGAACAACATCAGAGCAGAAAGTTGAGCAAGCCAATCTGGACTTGAAAGATGCAGAAGCTGATTACCTTGCCGAGTGGCAAAAATTCAAGGCCAGGTCTGAACAGCAAATCGAGGCCAATGAAGACAGAATTGATGCATTCAAAGAAAAGATTGAAAATGCAGGTACCGAGACTAAAGCGGAGTACAACGAAGCAGTAGCGGAGTTAGAGCAGAAAAATCGCGACCTCAAAAAGCAGTTGGAAGAATATAAAGTCGAGGGAGAGAGCGAATGGCAAGAGTTCAAAACAAACTTCAGTCATGATTTGGATGCGGTTGGAAAAACAATCACGGATTTATTCACAGCTAATGATTAATCAGGCATGCTGGCATTGTCGATCGGCGCGGGTATTGGTTCGATGAACCGGCAGCCATAGTGCGCTGAAAATGGAAAAAACAATAAAAAGCAGAAAAGACAAAGTATGAAACACCACAGAATTCAACGCAGAGATCGAAGTCAATTCGGATCTGAAAGGAGATTCTCATGGGATTAATACTTCTAATTATTATCCTGCTGATCATCTTTGGCGGAGGCGGCAGCTATTACGGGTATCGAAGATGGGGGACGGGCGGAGGCATCGGGATCGTCGGGCTGGTCCTGATCATTCTGTTGCTCCTGTACCTGGTCGGCGGAATGAATATGCCACATTGAATATGCCACGTTGATGGCTTAATTCTTCTTTCGACTGTTCCTGGACCTGGCCCGCTTTTTGGAGGCGCCGAGGCGTCTCTCCCTGCGGTTTTTTTCTTCGATCGCCTCCGCGGTTTGCTCCTGTTCAGCTCGCAGTCTGAAATAGTTGGCCAGCCGGCGCGGGTCGAGTTCCCCACGTTTGATGGCTTCAGCCACGCCGCAGCCGGCTTCGCCCCGGTGTTGACAATTGCTGAAACGGCAGCTGGCGGCGAAAGCCTCAACCTCCTCGAAGAGTGTCGCGATACCGTCTTCGCTTTCGCTCAGCTGCAGTTCACGCAGCCCGGGACTGTCGAGCAGCAGGCCGCCGCCTGGCAACACGTGCAGGGAACGCCCGACAGTTGTGTGGCGCCCCTTGGAGTCGTCCTCACGAATGGCGCCGGTGTCCTGGACGGTCGATGCAGTTAACGTGTTGACCAGCGTCGATTTTCCAACGCCGCTTGAGCCTGCCAGGGCAACGGTTTGCCCGGTCGTAAACCATGGACGCAGGATCTCGATGACCTTGGGGTCCCTGGCATTGACGGCCTCAACTTCCAGGCCAGGGCGCAGGGTTCTGGCCTGGGCGCAAAAATCATTCACATCCTCGACCAGATCAGCCTTGGTAAGGATAAGGACCGGCTTGACCCCGGCTTCCAGGGCCATCGCCAGATAACGCTCCAGCCGCGAGAGATTGAAGTCGAGATTACATGAGGTGACAATGAAAAGGGTGTCAACATTCGCCCCCAGCAACTGCACCCCCGCCTTACGTCCCGGGGCCACGCGTTTGAAGAGGCTGGTACGTTCCAACAGGCGCACAGGCAGATTGGAGCGGTCCAACAGGAGCCAGTCGCCAACCGTAGGCAAGTCTTCCGCGGCGCGGCGAATCCAGATGTGAGGAAGTGAAAACTGCCGGTGTCCGTGCTCCCCCATACCTTCGAAAAGGTGGCGGTTGAGGGCAAAGACCCGCACCGGAATGGTTGACTCCAGTTCTTCGAGACTCAACTGCTGCTGAAAAAAACTGCTCCAGCCGAGTTCCCGCATTGAAATAGAATCGTTCTTCATTCAGTTTCCCTGGATTGACCCGAGGCTTTACTGCCTGCGGACATTACCAATTCTTAATTTATGACTTCTTCCAGTATAGCCCCTGTCAGCATAAGTTTCCAGATGCCGGGATCGGCCGGTCTCCAGATCGGCATTGGGCGCCGGGATCGCCGATCTCCAGACCGGCATTGAGCGCCGGGATCGCCGATCTCCAGAT
>CAZOGT010000346.1:0-3317 GCA_964579015.1 uncultured Acidobacteriota bacterium
CCACTTCGTCCACCCAGTCCACCCCGTCCACATCCCCCCCCTCTAACCACCAAAACGACGCAAGGGAGAAAGCAAATCCCGTTTCCAATGCGGTTCAATCTGTGTATTATTAAACTGGTCAACATCGCAATTTCTGTATACAGCGAGGTAAGTCATGAATGCTTTTCGAAATAAAGTTGTAATTTCCTGTTTTGTTCTCGCGCTGTTCGCCTCTTCAGTGGTCTTTGCCCAGGACATGTCCAGAGCGGAACCGGAAGCGGCAGGTGTTTCGTCTGAGCGCCTGAATCGTCTCAATACCATATTTAAAGAATATGTGGATGACGGAGAGCTCCCGGGATCCGTGATACTCATATCCAGGCAGGGCAAGGTAATTTACCAGAACGCATTCGGCCTGAGGGACCGTGAGTCAGGTTCCCCGATGAAAGTGGACACGATTTTTCGAATCGCTTCTCAGACCAAAGCCCTGATCAGTGTCGGGATAATGATTTTACAGGAAGAGGGGCGCCTGCTCATATCAGATCCAGTCGGCAAGTATATACCGGAATTCAGTACTACGACTGTAGCGGAACCCCGGGAGGATGGCGGATACAACATTGTAAAAACCAAACGGGCTGTCACCATCCGTGACTTGCTTACCCACACATCAGGCATCAGTTACGGCAACGGCCCGGCCAGTGACATGTGGGAGGAGGCCGGTATCCAGGGCTGGTATTTCGCGGATCACGATGAGCCGATAGCGGAAACAGTCCGCCGCATAGCCGCCCTGCCTTTCGATGCCCATCCGGGAGAGCGCTGGGTCTATGGTTACAATACCGATATTCTTGGTGTTGTAATCGAAGAGGTGAGTGGTGAATCTCTGGATGCAT
This sequence comes from uncultured Acidobacteriota bacterium, assembly GCA_964579015.1. Taxonomy (GTDB): domain Bacteria; phylum Acidobacteriota; class UBA6911; order RPQK01; family JAPXNP01. Next base: position 867 of record CAZOGT010000346.1, read on the forward strand.
TTTTAAAGAAAAGAATCCTCGAGCCGTTGAGTATGAAAGACACTCATTTCTATTTGCCGGAGTCAAAGGTTGATCGGCTTGCTACAGTCTATTCAGCCGGTGAAGACGGAAATCTTGAACGGGCCCCTTCTCCCGGTGGAATGGTGGGACAGGGGGCATACGTAAATGGTCCGAGAAAGAGCTTTTCCGGAGGTGCCGGCCTGTTGTCAACGGCGGAGGATTACGCCGGTTTCCTCCAGATGATGCTCAACGGAGGCGAACTTAACGGCACGCGGATCATTTCCCGGAAATCAGTTGAATTGATGACCGTAGATCATTTGCACGACATTGCGTTCCAGCCCGGTGTTGGTTTTGGCCTGGGATTCAGCGTGGTGAAGGAACTCGGCGCGAGAGGTGTACTGGGTTCCGAGGAAGAATACAGCTGGGGCGGAGCTTACCATTCCACTTATTGGGTGGATCCGCGGGAACAGCTCGTCGTAGTCTATTTCACACAGCTTATACCGGCCGGAGGTGTGGACGATTATGGAAAATTACGCGCCCTCATCTACCAGGCACTTGTGGATTAGAATGAGATGAGTGCGCCTGTATCACGCGGCAGCCAAATATTCTTCGAGGTCTTCGAATCGCTGCCCCGGCAGGGGCCGGGCAACCGCGACTGCGCCGCCAGGGCCCTCGCCTTCTGCCGCGATCTTCCACCCAAACCAGCGGTCCTTGATCTGGGCTGCGGCGCCGGCAGGCAGACGATACACCTTGCCGAGCTGACCTCGGGCACTGTCGTCGCCATTGACAGTCACTCCCCTGGAGTCAAGCGGCTGAAGGCGACGGCAGCCGAACTGGGGCTCTCACATCATGTTTCTCCGGTGGTCGGCGACATGGCCGAACCCGGGCTGCGGCCCGCAAGCTTCGACCTCGCCTGGTCTGAGGGCGCGCTCTACAACATCGGCATCGGGAACGCCCTGCGGATCTGCCACAGGCTGTTGCGGCCCGGTGGTTACCTCGCTTTCACGGATGCTGTCTGGCGCAAGGAAAACCCGCCACCCGAAGTGAAGGCGAGCTTCGAAGACGACTATCCGACCATGGGCAGGGTTCCGGACGTCCTGGCGTCGATCGACAGGTCCGGGTTCTCGCTGGCCTGTCACTTCACCTTGCCGGACGAGGCCTGGTGGGAAGACTTCTACACACCGATGGAGAACCGAATCGAGGAACTGCGCGGCAAATACAGGGGCGACAATGAAGCGCTGGCCGTGCTGGACCAGCTTGCGCTGGAGTCCGCCATGCACCGGAGGCACTCGGACTGCTATGCCTACGAGTTCTTTGTGACACAGCGGCGCTCTTGAGGCCATGGATTGCAGACAGGCGGCGGAAGGGGTTTTCCAATCCGTCCAGACTGCCCGCTCAGTCCACTCATTCCATCCGCAACAGGGACTCCTCGCAACCTGAGCATGTCTGAATGTCAGGCGGCAGGTGGTTCCCGGGGAAGTCTGAACTTTTCAAATCTCAGTTCGAGTTTCGACTCTGCACCCGCCGCCTGTACAGACGTTCTGTAAAACCTCCTTCTTCTTCAAAAGCTTTTGCCTGCGCCGTTAGCTGGCGGTCGAGCAAGCTGCATGCAACCGCGATCAGGACCAGGACAGCATTGGCCATGATTTCAGCTTCTGCAGCGGCAGCTGCGGACCTGGCGGACTTGGTGGACTTGGTGGACTGAGTGGACGCAGTGGACTGTTTGGGGACCGCAAACCTGGTGGATTCTGTCGACATCCTGGACACCTCAGCAGATCCTGGCGCTCCAGGCTTGGAATGAGAGGCCGCCCGCGTGTTACCAGATCCCACTTTGTCATCCAGTCCAGTAAAAATCATCTTTTTTTCAGAGATCAGGCTGGCAACCCACTTTTCGACTTCTTCGACCGTTTTGCACCGGGCGTTAATCAGTTCTCCCCGGCGCGGGTCCGGCCTTTCCCACACCGGCAGATTCCTCTGCCTCAGAAAATCCTCATAATCAAGCCGCAACTCCTCGAGGCTGGCCCGGGCCACGTTAGTCAGCTTCAACTCGGTCTTCTTGGAAGTTCCCGATGCCTTGCTCCCCTCGGCAATATTCTGTACCCCCGAGCGGGCCGCCTGGACCATCTGGTCCCGGGTTCGGCTGAATTTGTCGACGTGCCTCTCACAGAATCTCACTGTTACGTCATAGGCAAGCTGCGCGATCTGGAAGCTTTTCAGTTTCCTGTATCCTCCGTGCCGGGGCATCAGGCTATCCTCCCGAACCATCCCGGCACCCTCAGCAGACAAATTCAGTTTCAAATACCAGGCAGTGTCTCTCCCCTGTCCACCAGGTCCACCCCGTCCACCAAGTCCACCCCGTCCACCTCGTCCACCAAGTCCACCCCGTCCACCTCGTCCACCCGGTCCACCATGTCCACCTCGTCCACCCGGTCCACCATGTCCACCTCGTCC
>CAZOGT010000347.1:0-3307 GCA_964579015.1 uncultured Acidobacteriota bacterium
TTTTTATAGCCGCGTATTTCATTGAGCTGTCCATCCGGGAAATATATTTTTACCCCAACCCCTTTACCAATTATGCCGCCTACCAGATAGATTATGATTTGAAGGGGACCCTTCAACGGATCAGGCCTCCTCAGTTGCCGTCTTTTTATGAAAGAATATCCAAGCTTGAAAACGGCAGGATAACCTTGCTGGAGGCTCCCTGGCATTACAATGACAATATATATCCGTACTACCAGTGGCGGCACAGGCAGCACTTGGTTATTGGTTTCGTCGGGGCCCCTGATGGCCCGTACCGCCTGGGAGAGGCTCCGGTTAAAGATTATAGATTCCGGTTCAGGAATGCTTTGCATGTCAGTGAATTTCGGAGAATAGAAAAGCGTGGAGTTGATTTTGTGGTTTTTCACAGGCAGCTCGAGGATGAAAGAAAGAGTGATATCCCGGTCATTCATGCTGATGTCAGAGAATGGATAGAGCTGTATCGGGGGAGGTATGGAGAACCTGAATACGAAGATGAATTCCTTTCTGTTTTCAGGCTCCCCTGAGAACGGAAAAGTCGAGGCTAGCTAGCGATGCTCAATGGTAAAAAGATAGCTGTTCTAATGCCGGCGTACAATGCTTCAGCGACTCTGGAAAAAACATTTTCAGAAGTAGCCGGTAACATCGTTGATTATGTTCTGCTGGTGGATGATGCGAGCAGTGACAATACCGCTGATCTTTCTCGTAATCTGGGGATAAGAACCTACCAGCACCAGGTCAATCTTGGTTATGGAGGCAACCAGAAGAGCTGTTACAGTGAAGCCCTGAAGCTGGATGCCGATATTTTTATCCTGCTGCATCCCGATTATCAATACACGCCGAAATTGATCCCGGCGATGGCGTCCATGCTGATGACAGGCGTCTATGATGTCGTAATTGCTTCCCGTATCCTGACAGGCACCGCTCTGGCAGGAGGGATGCCGTTGTATAAATATTTTTTCAACAGGATACTTACCCTGGTTGAGAACATGCTTACCCTTGCCAAGTTTTCTGAATATCATTCAGGTTACCGGGCCTTCACCAGGGAATGTCTCGAGACGATCCCATGGCGCAAGAATTCGAATGATTTTGTTTTCGACAACCAGATTCTGCTGCAGGCCCTGCACTTCGGGTTCAAGGTCGGAGAAATAAGCTGTCCGACCCGCTATGCGCCTGAATCTTCCTCAATCGATTTTCTGAGCAGCCTGCGCTACGGAACAGGCGTTCTCAGGACAGCCATCCAGTACCGACTGCATCGCCTCGGCCTCAAGAGATACCCCATTTTTATTAATGATTAGCACGGCATCAAGGGGGCCGGCATTAAGGGGATAGTGTTCTTCAAGATTGGAAACAAAGGTTAAACCGGCCCCTGAGAACGGAGGCATGCTTGCCGCTCTTCCTGCCGGGACCGGTTTATTCCACGGTTGTTTTAATGATTATTGCAGGCGTTAAATCCCGAGGTCCGCTCTGGCAGCGTCGAGGACCTTGTCCAGTCCTTCTTCAGAATCGTTATTAAGAGGCTTGTAAATCTGGAGCAGGTATTCCCTTGCTTTTTCCGAGGTTCCCTGTCCAAGCACTGTAGCCTTGGCAAACGCAGCCTGTGCTTCTTCAAGCTCCTGAAGCCTCCAGTAGCTCAGTCCGAGATAGAGGTAAGCTCCATCATTTTTGGGATCGACTGAGGTGACCTCCTTGAACGCCGCAACCGCTCCTTCAAAGTCCTGCGCTTTAAATGCTTCAGTCCCTTTGATGGTTCCGATGGTACTCTGCAGAGCTTTGTATTCGGGAGATCCTGATGAGACAGCGCCAAGAGCCTGGTTGTAATAAGAAAGGGCCTTCTGCATATCTTTTTGACTTCTGTAATAGTCAGCCATCCAGACGATCAATGAAACGGCATTTTCGGGTCCCAGGGCTTCAACAGCCTTGGGTATGGTCTGCAGTGCCTTGGCTTCATTCCCGCTCTCTATGTAGGAAAGAGCCAGTATGTTCAATATCGTTTTGTTGCCGGGATTATTTGCAAGAAGCTTTTCTCCGAGTTCAATTGATTTAGCGTAATCCTTGGCCTGGAAAGCCTGTTGCAGCTGCTGAGACACAACGGAGTCACTGTCAGGGAACATGGAGGCCAGTTTTTTATTCAGGGCCTCAGCTTGACTGGTGTTGCCGGCACTTTTGAGCTGTTCCACAATCTGCCTGAAATACGCTTCCATTGAACCATGGATTTTTGCTTTCGGGTGGAGGGCTTTCATGTAGGCTTCGAGTTTTGAAGCTCTTTCCGCCAAAGGCAACTGCATAATTGCCTGCACCTCTTCATAATGCTTCCTGTAAACGAAGTCGGATTCAGGGGGGATTCCCTCAGGGGCCTGGTAAGGCTCCTGGGCCAAAGTCACCGTAAACTGCCCAATTACCAAGAATAAAGTCATGCCCAGTAATGAACGAATTAATCTTTGATTCATCAAACCACCATCCTCAAATGAATTGATTATTTTTGCGAAATTTAGATTCTTTGATCTTACCCTGAAATAGTCAATCCTGACCAGGGCAGTCGCCAAACCAAAAAAACAACCTAACGCAAATAGTGTAAATTGCCAAGAAGAATGAAGCAAGTGTCTTCACGCTAATTGGAAAAATTTCTTTATTCAAGAGATACCGCGGGGCATCTGAATAGGCTTGTAACTATTATATAATGTTTTAACATGAAGGCGGGGATATGACTGCATCCGGCAAACTGTAGAAGGGGCTTCTCTCTTTTTCCACGGTGTTCACTGGAAAGCAAACAATTGTGATGGCCATCGGTATTCGACGCCCTGCCTCCTTAATTCGGACTGAAAATCATCCAGATAATTTGCCCTTACCTGTCTGGGGGACAGTGCCCTGCGGCGGCAAAAAGCGGCCAGCATTCCTGCTGATTCGCCAATGTTCCATTCAACAGGATGCAGGCGGTAGCAGCCATTGGTAATGTGGGTGGTTCCGATATTCTTGGCCGCTGGCAGAAGGTTTTCCATTCTCTCAGGGATAAGGGCCCCCAGGGGGATCTCAAAGGGAAGGGATTTGATATCGATGTAATTGTCGCCCCCTGTCGAAGGGTGAAGATCAATTCTGTAACTTCCTATTCCCACTGAGTCCTCGAATCGTTCAGCAGTTACTTCATTTTCGGGAAGTCCGCAAATAATGGATCTTGCTTCGGCGCCTATATGATTTTCAAGGACTGTGAAATCGGCTTTGATCCTTCTTGATTCACGGATGTAGGGGCGTTTGGCAAGTCCGTGCGAAGTTCCGGTTATATCGTTTCTCAATC
>CAZOGT010000348.1:0-3277 GCA_964579015.1 uncultured Acidobacteriota bacterium
AATAACCTTGCCCTCTTTGTCAATAATGAACGTCCATCTGCCTGAGGTTACGCCGCGGGTCAGTTCATAAAAATCACCGGCAAGTTCGCGGCTTATCGTGCCGCCTTCCCGGGTCGGAACCCCGAATTTTGCCGCAATTTCACCGTTCATATCGGAGATCAGGGTGAAGTTAAGATTATGGGCTCTCCTGAATACCTTGAGCCCCTCAACTTCATCACCGCTGATTCCAACCACCATGGCATCTGCATCCTGGATATCGTTCTGGAAATCCCGGTATGCGCAGGCCTGGGCTGTACATCCCCCTGTCATTGCCGCGGGGTAGAAGTAGACCACCAGGTATTTTTCCCCCAGGTGCTCCTGCAGGTCCCAGGTGGACCCGTCGTCAGTAGGACCGCTGAAGACGGGGGCCTTGTCCCCGACCTGCAACTGTGCCTGGCCCAATGCCAGGATAGGAAAAGAAAGGAATAGAAGAGAAGCCAGAATATAATTTTTCATAGTGTTCGCCTTTTAAAAATTTTTACCGGGAAGTTATAGTTCCATATATAACATCAGGAATCATTTTGTTTCATAAAAATCGAAAAAAGATTCTTTGCCCGCTCCAGACAGGCTGAAGGGCCTGGGGACCCGGGAAGCGGTTCCCGCGGTTGAATTTGACGGCAGGGGAGTCCACTTACTTTTCAGGAGAATTCTGGTATTTTTATAAGGTATCCCTCGATAAATCATGAAAAACCTTGCGATCCAAAAAAGAAGGACGCTTTTTTCCCTGGCCAGGGATCTTGCGAACACGGGGACGGTCCCTTGTCTGGAGGGACGGATCCCCCTGGCCCGGGCGGTGTTTTTTATCTTAGCCCTTCCGGTACTCCTCTATCAGCCAGGCTGCGGAGGGCCTGTTTCCGACAGGGAGCCGAAGGAGATTCCTGTCGAGGAGATTGAACCGGTTCAACTTGATTGGCCGGAAATAGTGGAAAAGGGAAACCTGACAGCCCTTACCACCTACAGTTCGACCAGCTATTTTCTGTACCGCGGCCAGGTGATGGGCTATGAATACGAGCTGCTTGAAAGGCTGGCTGATCATCTGGGGCTCGAGCTGCGGATCAGGGTCGTTGATGATATGGACCAGATCATAGCAATGCTCCTGCGGGGGGAGGGTGACATCATTTCCCACGGAATGACCGTGACCGGGGACAGGCAGGGGCTGGTGAGCTTTGCTGACTATCACACCAAGACCCACCAGGTCCTGGTACAGCGCAAGCCGCGCAACTGGCGGGACATGAAGCTGCACGAAATAGAAGAGGTCCTCATCCGGGACCCTATTGATCTTATCGGGAAAAAGGTTCACGTGAGGAGAAACTCCTCCTATTTCCACCGTCTGCAGAATCTTTCGGAGGAGATAGGGGGTGAAATCGAGATTATTCCCGTGGCCGGGGGGTCTGAGACTGAAGAGATCATAAGAATGGTGGCGGACGGAGAAATTGAGTACACGGTTGCGGACCAGAATATTGCCTACATCAATGCGGCCTACCAGCCGATCCTGGATGTCGAGACCCCGGTCAGTTTCAACCAGAGAATTGCCTGGGCCGTGAGGCCCAATTCCCCGCGTTTGCTGGAGAAGGTCAATGCATGGATAGGGGAGATGAAGCAGAGTACGGACTATTATGTGCTCTATAACAAGTATTTTAAAAACAGCCGGGCCTTTCGCAGGAGGGCGAACAGCGAATACCTCTCATCCAACCAGGGCAACATATCGGAGTATGACAATCTTTTTAAAAAGTATTCCGTAGGCATTGGCTGGGACTGGCGCCTTCTGGCCGCCCAGGTCTACCACGAGTCCCAGTTTGATCCGGAGGCCGGCTCCTGGGCCGGAGCCAGGGGTTTGATGCAGGTTATGCCGGGGACGGCCCGGCAATACGGAATCGAAGCCTCCGAACTGCAGTCGCCGGACGTAAGTCTGGAGGCGGGAACAGCTTACCTGGAACACCTGATTTCCCACTGGGAGAGCATCCCTGAAGCTGAAGAAAGAATCAGATTTGTTTTAGCCTCCTATAACGTAGGGGAAAATCATGTGGAAGATGCCAGGAGACTGGCTGAAAAGTACGGGGAGGATCCGGATGTGTGGAATGATAATGTTGAAAAATACATGAGGCTGAAGGACAATCCCAGGTACTATAATGATCCTGTTTCCCACTATGGCTATGCCCGCGGAGCCGAGCCGTGTGAATACGTAAACAATGTCCTGGATACCTACCAGATCTACAGGGAACTTGTCCCGGAATAAATCCTGCAGGAGAAGCTCCGCTGTTCCAAGACCTTGTGGTTGCCAGGTCCGGGTCTGACCTGGATTTGGCCTGTTCCTGCCTGTTGGGCGGCTGATCAGGACTGCAGGTGCTTCCTGAAAGCATCCAGGCCTTCCTCAATTCCTTTTCGCCCGAATCCGATCCGAAACCGGTCCCCGGGGGTGGGCAGCAGGTCTGACCTGAAGATTGAAGGAGGCAGGAGCAGTATTCCGGACTTCTCAACCAGCTCCCTGCAGAAATCCTCCGCGCTGCCCGGCCCCAGGTACCTGGGAAAGAACACACACCCTCCGTCTGGCATATACCATTCGAAACGTCCGGGAAACTCCTTGAAAAAGGAGATGAGGTTTGCCAGGTTCTTCCTCAGCAGCAGGCGGTTGCGCTGCAGCAGCCGGTCACGGGCTTTTAATGCAATGATTGCCAGGAGCTCGCCGGGAGCGGAATTGCTGATGGAGAGATAGTGCTTGTAGCGTTCCATGCGCCTGCGGAGGTCCCGGTCTTTGGTCATGATCCAGCCGATCCTCAGGCCAGGCAATCCATAGGCCTTGGACATGACATTGAGGGAAAGCCCTTTTTCGTAAATGTCACCCGCCTGGGGCAGCCGAACTGAAGAATCCAGTTCCACCAGCCTGTAGACCTCATCGCTGAAGAGGTAGATCCCTTTCTCCCGGCAGATATCCACCAATTCCAGAAAGCTTTCCTCCTCCAGTACTGCGCCGGTCGGGTTGTTGGGGAAATTGATGGAGATGACCCTGGTATTGGGCCTGATTTCCTTTTTTAGCCGTGACATGTCCAAAGACCAGTGTTGGTCAGGGAGCAGGGGCACGCCGGAAACTTCGCAGATATCAAGGGGAATAGTTTCAGCTGCCTGATAATTTGGAACAGTTACAATTGCATGGGAATCAGCCTCCAGCAGCACCTTCATTGCAACGTAGATTCCTTCCTCAGCACCGGCAAAACAGAGGATGTCATCGGGTTTGGCAGAG
>CAZOGT010000349.1:0-3266 GCA_964579015.1 uncultured Acidobacteriota bacterium
ACCACTGAATGATTCCAGGCCGGACAGAGAGTTAAGAAAAGAGTACTCCAGAAGATCCGAAAGCAGGGCCCCGGCAGACACGGTCACGGAAGTCTCCTCCTTCATGTTGATTTCGCCAAACGAAATCACCGCGACTACTCCTTTGATCCGGCCGTCGGTGAAAAAGACATTTGTGCCCTGGCCCAGGGGAATAAAACGCATTTGATGCTGCCTGCAGGAATTGAAAAGAGCGATCAAAGCCGGCTTGCTGCGGACCTTGATTATATAATCAGCCAGGCCCCCGACGCGGATTCGGCAAAGGTTTTTCAGGCTGCCGTTGATCTCAGGATTAAAGGAATCAAACACTCTCTGTTTACTCCCTGATCCTCTGGATGTCAGCTCCGATGGCATTCAGCTTTTCCTGCAGGTTTTCATAACCGCGGTCTATCTGCCCGACATTGTATATCGTGCTTACTCCCTTCGCGCACAAGGAGGCCAGGATGAGAGCCATTCCGGCCCTGATGTCGGGACTCCGCAGATTCGTTCCGTAGAGTTGCGCCGGGCCGACAACCACCGCCCGGTGGGGATCACAAAGGATAATCCTGGCCCCCATGGAGATTAAATAATCGATAAAGAACATCCTGCCGTCATACATTTTCTCAAAGAACAGCACCGTGCCTTTTGCCTGGGTGGCGGCGACGATCATCAGGCTCATGAGGTCCGAAGGAAAAGCGGGCCAGGGGCCGTCATCAATCCTGGCGACGTCTCCCGAAAAATCCTCGGATATTTCCATTTTCTGGTTACCGGGAACAAAAACTTCGTTTTCGCCGAGTTCGATTTTAATACCCAGCTTTTTAAAGGCGGAACGAGCAACTACCAGATCTTCACTCCTGACATTCCGGATTGTCAGTTCAGAATCAGTAATCACAGCCAGGACTATATATCCGCAGGCCTCGAGATAATCAGGAGAAATGGAATGCTCAATACCCGAGAGTTTATCCACGCCTGTGACGGTCATTTTGTGAGTGCCCACTCCGCTTATGGAGGCCCCCATGCAATTCAGCATCTTTCCCAGGGCAGCGACATGAGGCTCACAGGCGCAGTTGGTAAGCCGGGTTGTTCCCCGGGCAAGAGAGGCCGCCATCATAATATTTTCTGTGGCGGTTACCGACTGTTCTTCAAGGAATATTTCAGCTCCCTTGAGGGATTTTTTCCGAAACTGATACTTCCGATCAATCTCTGCTACGGACACGCCCAGCGATTCAAAGGCTGAAAAATGGGCATTCAGTCTCCTCCGGCCAATTACATCTCCCCCTGGGGGAGGGAGGGTAAACTCGTCAAACCTGGACGCAAAAGGAGCGGCAAGCAGGATTGCTGCCCTCAAACTCGAACATTTTTTCTCGTTAAGTCGCCCGTGCCTGATCCCATCGGCACGGATCTTGTAGCTGTTCGCGCCAATCTTTTCTATTTCAGCGCCGGCTGAACGAAGAAGACCGATAAGGGCCAGGACGTCTCCATTTTCGGGAAGGTTGCGCAGAATGACAGGATCATCAGTCAAGGCGGCCGCTGCCAGGGCCGGCAATGCTTCATTTTTGTTTCCGGATACGGAAACTACGCCTTTCAGTTTCTGTCCACCCTGGATAACAAATTTTTCCATATTCAATCACCAACACTTCATCCAGCCTGCCCAGGGGAAAGGGGGTCACGCTCCCGGGTAGCACTTCTCCCCATTTTCCCTGAAAATCTTTTCCATCACCGGCCTGAGTAAATGGAGGCTTCATCGGACAGCAATGCCCCGATCCCTCAGATAGTCCTTCAAGTCGCCGATTCCAATTATCCCGAAATGGAACACAGACGCGGCGAGCAGGATTGCAGCGCCCGCTTCCACTGCCTGGTAGAAATGCTCCAGTTCCCCTGCGCCCCCGGAGGCCACCACATCGGCCGAGACTGCTTTCTTTATCGCTCTGATCAACGGAAGATCATAACCTGTCCGCACGCCGTCAGCCGCTTTGCTTGTCGGTAGAATAACCGGAACACCGTATCCGTCAATGCGCTTTGCCCATTCGACCGCGTCCGCGCCGGTGGCGGTCCGCCCACCATCGATGTAGACCTCGTAACCCGAGGGCATAGCCTCGTTCCGATCCGCGTCAATGGCCACGGTCACCTTCCCGGCGCCCAGTGCCCTGACCATTTCTTCGACCAGTTCAGGCTTCCGAAAGACGGCGCTGCTGGTCGATACCCTGTCTGCTCCCGCGCTCAGCACTGACTCGGCCGATTTCAGATCGGATATCCCGCCTCCAACGGTAAACGGCACGGTTGTGACTGCAGCGACGGATTTAACCACGTCGAGCAGAGTAGCTCTGCCTTCAACCGTGGCTGTAATATCCAGCAGGGCCAGTTCATCCGCGCCGGCCTCACAATAAGCCCGCGCGCATTCGACCGGATCCCCGGCGTCTCGAATGTCCACGAAATGAACGCCCTTGACAACGCGTCCGTTCTGCATGTCCAGGCACGGCATGATTCTAACTGCTTGATCCAATGTATCCTCCTCTTTACCTTGTTTTATGGAACTATCCTGATTCCCTGACTGATTTTTTTCCGCCTCTTTGTATTCCTGTAACAATGCAAGTTTCCGGCATCCTGTCAGGCATTCTTCATGCCCCTGGCTGCCACGAATCCGCCTTTGCCAAAACCATTCTGAACCATGTCCTGCGCCTCTCCCGGAATCAGTGTCTGTTTGCAGGTCACATGTGAAAACCCGGCTTCGGTGAGATATCCGCCCACTTCCAGGGCGGAGTAAAAGACGGCATCTTTATAGAACACACTTGCATTGCGCCTGTCGCTGTATTTATCAAATGGTTCTATTTTGGGCATGTTGAAGGCGCGCGCTTCCAGTTAAGCATCAGGCTTAGAAGGTTATAACCTTGTCGCTTTCGACTGTCCACTGGGCAAACTCTTTCATGTTGCTCAACTGGACACCTTCAATGAGCGGGAGTTTATCAATGCCGCGCGCTTCAGAACAGCCTCCGCAGCTTTTTACTTCCCCGCCTTTCCTGATGACCATTTTCAGCATTCGCTCAATGTTGTAGTAGCCATTCGGCGTTGCCTGGTTGGGCAATCCGCAAAACACTCCGTCCGCCAGCAGGAATAATTTTATTTCCACCGAATCGGCATGTTCTTTCTGGAGCGTCATGGCCATCCGCAAGGCATTGTAAGCCTTCTCTGTCCCATAGGGGGCATCATTGATGATAATCAGTATTTTCTGCATGTTATCTCCTTTTTCTCCC
>CAZOGT010000350.1:0-3260 GCA_964579015.1 uncultured Acidobacteriota bacterium
AGGGGCAGGGTCTCCTCCTGCTTCCTGATATGCGGATACCTGCGCATTACCTCCAGGGAATCCTCCCTGGTCCGGGCGCTGTTCATCAGGAGAAGGGCAGCCCCCTGGGCCCCGGCATGCTTGACGATGATGTCCAGGAACGAGAGCCCCTGCTTGGCCGGAAGCAGTGACTTGGCCCGGTCCATGCCCAGGCTTGTGCCCAGCCCCCCGTTCAGCTTGATCATCACCGCTTTTTTCAGCAGTGACCTGCCGGATTCCCTCTCCGTACCGTCCAGCTCTTTCAGGCGGGGCAGTTCCTCGACCGGCTTGATCTCACCTTCGCGGATCAGCGGACTTTCTCCCCCGGCCAGTTGGTCAAGCTTCTGCTCGAAGGCACGCATGGATAGCTCGGACTGCTCCCAGCTCCGCATTTTTTTCCTGAATAACTTTTTGTCGATTGATCTTTTTTCATTGTCCTGCATATCACATCAAGTATACAGGAGACACCTGAAGCAGGACTGTGGAAGGGGGCAGCCTGGTCCGGGCAGCGATATCGTGATGATTCGAGTCTGGTGTTGAAGCCTCTGGTCAGAAAAAATTCTGGTAGGGTTGAGATTTGGAATTTGGAATTTGAAATTTCCCCTCCCTGGGAGGGAAAATGGTGGGTCGTGCAGGATTTGAACCTGCGGCCACCTGATTAAAAGTCAGATGCTCTACCAACTGAGCTAACGACCCACACCGATAAACCCTCTGCCCGGAAAGCATTTACAACCGAACAAGGGCTCCCTGACAGGATGAAAATGATACCATCATGGGCCCCAAGATGCAAATGATCAAAGACCCCATCAATTGACGATTGTGGCATAAGCTTCCAGCTTATGAATTTGCCATTCGCCATTCGAAATCCGCATTTCCAATCAACGCCGCTAGAAAAACTTCAACGCCCAGGAGAACCTGACGCCCCGGCCTATTTCCGGGGCCAGGTCCTTGATGTAGGAGACATGGTTCCGGTAGAGTGCGTCTCCGACATTGAATACTTCCAGGGCGAAATGATGCACGGAATGCAGGCCCGGATGGGTATAGGATGCTTTCAGGTTGACCACTCCGTACCCTGCGGTCTCGGTCTCGGTTGCAAATGTCTGGCCCTGCCTGGCAGCCATCACCGCTTCCGGCCGGACACTGAGCCCCTTCCAGCGGAAATCAACGCCGACCCGGCCGCGCATCGGCGGAATCCGGGGAAGGGGAGTTCCCATCTCGGTCAGTTCAGCATCCACCAGGTCCAGCCCGGTATTCAGCCAGAGGTATCGGTTCAGGCCAAAGTCAAGCCCGAATTCGGCACCGGTGAAGCGGCTGTCTCCCTGTTCGTAGTCCAGGACAAAAAGCCCGTCTTCCACCTCCCCGCTGGGAGCGCCGAAGATGAAATCGCTGATGTGGTAGTAGAAGTAATTGCCCTCAGCCCTGACCCTGTCACCGGCATGGCGCAGCGAGAGCTCGAAGCCATTGCTCCGTTCGCCCTCGAGATCAGGATTCCCGATTTCAAAGGCCAGGTTTCCCACATGCGGGCCGAAATTGTAGAGCTCTTCCAGGGAAGGAGCCCGGAAGGAACTGGTCACGTGGGCCACGAAGGCCCCGTCCTGCCAGAGGCCGGCCCGCAGCCCGGCACTCCCCGAAAACCCGGTAAAGCTCCGGTCCGGAAGGTGGACCAGTTCATGGCCGTCTTCGCCTTCCTGTTCCTCCCCGCCTTCCCCATGATCATGAATCAGCCTTTCCGCCGGGCCGTCCGGTGCGTAACGGGTATGTTCAACCCTGCCCCCGAACTGGAATTTGATCCGTTCAAAGGCCAGTTCCTCCAGGGCGTAGAAGGCCAGGCTTTCCTGGCTGACCGGGGGAGAGAGTGCTTCATGGCCGGTCGCCCGGTAGTCCCTGGTGGTCCCCCAGGTCCCGAAGGTCCCCTTGAGCCTGCCCGCTGCATGATCAAGATCACCCCGCCAGGTGAGCTGACGGTTCTCAAAAGCGGTACCGATCATTTCGTCCCCGCCGGGCAGGACCTCCAGCTCATCGTGTTGCCAGTCCGTGTAGCTGAGGGTCATGCGGACATCTTCTACAAAGGAGTCCCTGAACTGGAAGCCGGAATTCACCCTCAGGTTATGGCTCCTCCAGGCGACATCGATATTTTCGATATCCTCTTCCTCCTCGTGTCCGTGATCATCATCGCCCTCGTGCCCTTCCTCCTCATGTCCGTGGAACTCATCGGCAAAGGGGATACCGTACCGGCCGTCCAGGATTCCGTAGGACCCGCTCAGGTAGAAGGAGTCCGCATACCAGCCGAGTCCGAGCTTGCCGTTGGCAACCCTGGACCTGGAGTTTTCAACGGTCCCTTCCCCGGAGCAGTAGTCCCCGGTGCGCTGGCCCCCGCCTCCGCCCCAGAACATCCAGTTGGCCAGGCCGTGTTCGACGTGGGCATTGGCCCCGGCAAGGCCGTTGTTGGAGCCGAATCCTGAGGTGATCTGACCGCGGGTGCCTTCATGGCGGTGCTGGTGGATCTCATGGTGGCGGGAGATGGCATTGACTACCCCTCCGATGGCATTGCTGCCGTAGAGCAGGGTGGCCGGGCCCTTGACCACTTCCAGGCTTTCCAGGTTTCCGGGATCGATCGGCTCGCCGTGGTCCCCGGACTGGGAACCCAGGGAGCCGGTGCGCAATCCGTCCTGCAGAACCAGGACCCGGTCTCCGTCAAAGCCTCGGATCACCGGGCGGGAGTTGCCCGGGCCAAAGCTCCGCTTGGCAACTCCGGGCTCCCCGTCCAGGACTTCGCCGATCGAGGTGGCCATGTTTTCGGCAATGTCAAAGGTTTCCATTGAATTTACCGACTGCACGGCCTGGAAGGTCGTTTCGTGCCGACCCCGGGCGGTCACGGTTACGGTTTCCCGCACCGGGGAAAGGTTCAGCATCATCTCGACTTCCGCTGTCTCCCCTGCGGATACAGTAATTGATTTCAGTTGCGAGGTGTAGGTTGCGGCTTCCGCAAAAAGGTCGTAGACCCCGGGCCTGATTCCGCGGAAACCAAACCTGCCGTCATCCCCGGTGACCGTGGTGGTGCCATTTTGAACCACCATTACCACGATGTGGGGCACTGGTACGCCTTCTTCATTGATAACCGTTCCCTCAATGCTGCCGGTGGACTGTCCGGCCAGCGGAGCCAACAAGAAAACTGTTAACAGCAGTGTATATATAAATAAAAATGAGTGTTTTTTCATATTTAAGGTCCTCAATTGATCGCC
>CAZOGT010000351.1:0-3257 GCA_964579015.1 uncultured Acidobacteriota bacterium
ATATGCCGTCCCTTGATTTCGAGGCCCGGGAATTCAGGCAGGCCTTCAACGAGGCGGCGGGAGAGGTGCGGATTGTGTCCCTGATGTCGCCTACCTGAGGACACTGTCTTCAGGCGGGTTCTGAAGTACAAAGAGTGATCTCCAGGTACCCCGGGGCAAAGGTTAAGATTTTCGTCCTGTGGGGGCCGTACCTTGAACTTGACACCCGTGAGCAGGCCATGCGGTCTTCCGCCTACATGCCGGGAGAGAGGGTGGTAAATTTCTGGGATGTATGGAAATTCGGGACCAGGAATTATGCAGAGCAGCTGGGCCTTTCTCCTTATGATGCCTGGGACCTGTTTGCTGTCTATGAACCCGGAGCCGTGTGGAAGGATACGCCTCCCCCCCTGCTGACCTGGTTCCAGAACCGGGGCCTGGATAAAGGGGAGCCATATACCATGGAAGCCATGGAAGAGGCCCTGCTTCCCTGGTTGAAGTGATCGACTGGAATTCCCCTGGGCCTTACCTCCCTCACCCACTGGATCACCGGGCTCCGAAGGCCGGGAGGCAAGCCCCGCCGGCCCCATGCAATGGCGGAAATCATGCGCGGAAACCGGTGAGAAATGCGGTCCAGACCGAATTCTTCACCGGTTTTGGTACCGCAGCAGCAAGCTGGCGAGAAATCCGGGGGCTAGAACAGGGAAACTTTCCTGTATCCATCCGGGACGGAAACATCCGGGAATTCGCCTTTTTCAACCTTGACGACTCTTTCCGAGGAAGACACTTTCATTCCCATCATGGAAAAAACCGTGTCCGTTCTCATGCCCACCCCTTCGATCTGCTTGAAGGAGTCGAACATCGCGCCCAGGTCAAACATCGGGTTCTGGGGGGCGTTGAGCTTCATGGTATCGAAGTAGGCGTCCGGCATCGGGAGGTCAGGGGCCGCCCAGACCGTAATCACCATCGGGGACATGGTCAGCTCGTATTTCTCCGTTGAATACCCTGCTATGTCTTCACCGGGGCCGATCTTCTCGAGTTTCGCTTCCTTGGCCATGTTCCCCATCATCTGCTTCATCATGGCCTGGGCCTCCCGGTCCTCTTCGGAGCCGGATCCGGCGGAGGCAAGCGCCTTGTTCAACTCTTCAAAGGTATATTCTGAATACTCCTTCTCCTTGTGATCGATCGAAAGGACGGACCCTTCCTTGAAACGGATCAGAAAATCCGTTCCGGAAGAGCTCTTTTCGAAAATGGCGGAAGGGGAAAGATACGTAACGCTGGTTGACTCTTCGCCTTTCTGCCCCATAACCCCATCAGTTTTCTGATGCTTGTGAAGTATCGTGGCATCCTCGGCCAGGGACACCCCCGCAAAGAAAAAAAACATCAGAACCAAAGCTGCAACACTGAATTTGATCGAGAACGGTTTCATAGATTAAACTCCTGACTTGTATATTTAATATTCCTGCCCTATTCTATCCGGCAGGAGAAAAAACTGCATTCCAGAATAATATAACATAGTTGATTTATTGCCAGACTCGGAAAGATTCAACATATGTTTATATGGCGATTCTCCAGGGCAGATTCAGTAATCGATTAAACCAGAAAGATAAGGCAGCCTGTTTTATGAAACGTGGAGATACAGTTGAATTGGAGATTTCAGCGCCGGCATTTGAGGGTTCGGCGCTGGGTAGAATTGAAAACCTGGTAATCTTTGTCCCCTACGCGGTCCCCGGCGACAGGATCAGGGCCAGGATAACCAGGAAAAAGAAGAAATACGCCGAAGCGGTAATCGAGGAGGTCCTCGAACCGTCAGGAGACCGAGTTGAAGCGAGGTGCCGGCATTTCGGGACCTGTGGGGGGTGCACCCTTCAGAACGCCGTTTATGAGAAACAGCTTGAGTATAAGCACCAGATGGTCCAGGGATTAATGGAAAGGATCGGGGGCTTCAGGGGAATTGAGGTCAGCCCCGTAATACCTTCCTCTCAGCAATACGAATACCGGAACAAGATGGAATTCAGCTTCGGTGCCAGCAGGTGGCTGACAGCCGAAGAGATTGCTTCAGGGGCCAGGCTGTCACGGGATTTCGCCCTGGGCCTGCATGTGCCTAAAAGGTTTGACAGGGTCCTGGATCTTAAAGAATGCCATCTTCAGGGCCAGGTCGGCATGCGCATCCTGGGCATCTGCCGCGAAACGGCTGTTGCCATGGGCTGGAAACCCTACAATGTCAGCGATCATTCAGGATATCTCCGAAACCTGGTTATCAGGCGCGGCATCAACACTGGAGAGCTGATGGTCAACCTGGTCACCACCTCCATTGAACCCGAAAGGGCTGATTACCTGGCAAAGGAGTTGTTGAGCAAAGTCCCTGAAATCACCACTATCCTGAACAGCATTAATTCCGGACCCAATCCCGCGACAATCGAAGAGGAAATTATTCTTCACGGGAGCGGAATGCTCACCGACCGCATCGGCCCGATCACCTACACCATCGCGCCGTTTTCGTTTTTCCAGCCCAATACCAGGCAGGCCGAAATACTTTTTGCCGCCATCCGGGACGCGGCGTCCCCGACGAAAAACGACACGCTTTATGACCTCTACTGCGGACTCGGAGCCATCAGCCTTTACCTTGCCGGACAGGCAGGCAGCATCATCGGGGTGGAAACCCATGCCCGTTCCGTGGAGCTGGCCCGCGAAAATGCCCGGAAAAACGGGATGGAAAACTGCAGTTTTTTCGCGATGGATGTGCTTGAATCGCTGGAAGCCGGTTTCCTGCGGGAGAACGGTCGACCGGACATTGTCATCCTTGACCCTCCCCGGATGGGACTGCACCCGGAGACCGTGTCAAGGCTCCTTGATGCTGCCCCGGAAAAGATCGTCTATACCAGCTGTAATCCGGCAACCCAGGCCCGGGACCTCAACCTTCTTCATGAGCGATATGACCTGTCTTCGGTACAGCCGGTTGACATGTTTCCCCAGACCTGGCACATTGAATCTGTTGCAACCCTGCACCTAAGGAAGGTATAGTTTTAAGTAAGTCTCGAAATCGATTTTCGGCACAGGATTCATCCCTTGAAAAAAGCCGGCAGCCGGAAATCTTCAAATCACGCGCATTGGTGATGGCAGGGTTATGAACCGGCCCGAATCCCGGCTGGAGGTTAACAGATATGAGTCTTTTTTCATTCTTTCAAAGCACCCCTGAAAAACAGATTTCGCGCCTCAGGAAAATGGTCAAGGAGCCGCACGGAGACGCGGCTGTTCGCGAAGGCGCGGCAGATAAACTG
>CAZOGT010000352.1:0-3251 GCA_964579015.1 uncultured Acidobacteriota bacterium
ATCGGCCCAAGACTCCCATCTTCCATGAGCGGAAAAATGGATACATTACCCCCGTTGTAGTTGGCGGCCATTAAGACCTGTTCAGTCCTGTCAAGAGCAATGTGACAGGGAGCCGCACCTCCGGAAGGAACCTCGTTCAGCTTCACGAGCCCACCGGAGGAAGTGATTCTGAATGAGGCCACTCCTCCGCTTAGGTTCCCCTCCTGCCGGTCAGTTTCACTAACCGCATAGAGGAATTCACCGCTGGAATGAAGGGCCAGAAAGGAAGGATTCTCAATACCGGAAAACCCGTCCAGGTATTTCAACTCGCCGGAACGGGGGTTGAATTCATAGCACTTTATGCCTTCTTCATCAGCAGTGGAATAACTCCCGGTATAGAGTCTTAACATATCTTTCTCCCCGGCCATAAGGTTACCGGATAAGCAGGCGGGAAGCAAAGCCAGGCAGGCAACAATGATGTAAAAATTCAGCCGCCCCGAAGCCTCATAGAACGATTTCGGTTTCCTTTTCATACTTCATAATATAAAACTACGCTTAGAGGCCAAAGGCAAGAAAAACCTTCAGGGAAAGAGAATCCAAATGAATGTCCCGGCTATCAAACTCACAATCCGGAGAGCTGCAGACCGGTGCTGCTAATCATTCACCCCGGCCCGGGCGCCCGGTTTCCGGATTGAACAAAACCTCCTCCTTAAGAAGGGTTCTCTATCCATCACGAGGGAGAGCCTGCCCCATTTCTCACCCTGCCCTGCCCCAGCGAATCCGCAATTGCTGTCACCAATCCCAACCGTCCTCTGTCACCAATATTCTGCTGTCACCAACTCTACATATAATGGTATCCAGCATGTGCAATTTTGACCTCGCAAGTGATCCGTATTGAACTGCCATAAAAATGACGGATTGTTATAAAAGGTGAAGCTCCATACTGCGAACCATACTATTGTGGGATGGGAAGCGGGAGCTCGAAAGGAGAATTCCTATGATCTGGACGATCTTTGTTGTTTTGCTTATTTTGTGGCTGCTGGGACTGGTCACTTCTTACACTATGGGTGGTTTCATTCACATTCTGTTGGTGTTGGCCATCATCGTGGTGGTGTTTCGGTTCATTCAAGGCCGATGAAGAATCGGATAGTTGAGGAGAGCGAATAAATGAAACGGATCACTTTGATTGGAGTTGTATTGCCGGTTCCGGGTGCGCTGGCCCCCTGGCACGCACTTCTCACCGGTTTTCGTAACGAGGCGGAGAAGACGGCGTTATGTCCCATCTTATCCGGGGTCCATACATCATGTTTTTTCAACCAATGATGGAAGAACCTGGGTGGAGGTCATTTTTGACATGATGATAGACGGGAATTCACTCACTATCATTCAACTGAACGACAGCCATGCCTATTTTGATCTACACCAGGAGATGTTCTGGCTGGGTGGTCAGGCCGTCTACCGTCCCGCGGGAGGATATGCCCGCATTGCCGCACTCGTAAAGCAAATTCGGGCCGGGACCCGGGAGCGCGTACTCTTTTGCGATTGCGGCGATACTCTCCACGGTACATATCCCGCTGTGAAGACGCAGGGAAAGGCATTGATTCCTGTTTTGAATTCATTGGGCCTCGACGCGATGACAGCCCACTGGGAATTTGCATACGGACCCGCGGCTTTCAAGCAGCGTGCGGCGGAGCTCAGCTATCCAATGCTCGCGATCAATGTATACGATCAAGCGACAAAGGAGCGGTTTTTCCCACCGTACAGCGTGAAGGAGATCGGCGCCTTGCGCATTGGCATCGTGGGCGTTGCCTCCAACATTATAGACAAAACCATGCCGCCTTCCTTCAGTGAAGGACTGGAATTTACCCTTGGGCGAGAAGAACTCCCTGCCATCATCAATGAGCTGCGCACCCAGGAGAAGGCAGAGCTGATCGTTCTCGTCTCGCACCTTGGGTTTTCCCAGGATATGAAGCTGCTATCGGAGGTGGAGGGAATTGATGTCTGCCTGAGCGGGCATACCCATAACCGCCTTTATAAACCGGCGCTCCAGGGGAAAACGTTGATCATACAGTCAGGCTGCCACGGTTCTTTCCTGGGCCGCCTTGATCTGGAAATCGATGGAGGCCGTGTCGTTGACTACCGGCACCAACTGATTGAGGTAGACCACAATATAACCCCCGATCCTGCAGTTGATGACCTGGTCCGCCAAGCGATCGCACCTTATCAAGATGAACTGTCAACGGTTGTGGGTAAAACGGCGACGGCGCTCAACCGAGGCACCACGCTGGAAACGACGATGGACAATTTCCTGCTGCAGGCGTTGCTGGAAAGCACGGGCGCGCAATTGGCATTCTCGAATGGATGGCGCTATGGAGCACCAATTATTCCGGGGGAGGTCACGCTGAATGACCTCTACAATATCATTCCGATGAACCCGCCGATCTCAACGGTCGAGCTGACAGGTGAGGAAATTGTCGCGATGCTGGAGGAAAATCTGGAACGGACGTTTGCGCGCGATCCGTACAACCAGATGGGTGGTTACGTCAAACGCGGTCTTGGATTCAACGTCTACATCAAGATCGAGAATCCTCCGGGACAGCGCGTCCAGCAGGTGTTCGCAGGTGATGAACCGCTGCAACCGGGGCTCTATTACCCAACGGCTTTTGTCACTGAACAGGGCGTCGCGCAAAAGTACGGACGCAACCGCCAACGTCACACTGAGCGGAGCATAGAGGCATTAAGAACATATCTGTCCAATCATCGCCCGTTGCGCGCTGAGCTTCGAGGAACGTTTGTCGCGGTATAGGAAGATGGATTGTCGAGGGCGAGCATGAAGAGCATGAAGAACAAAAACAGTCCTTCGAATTTCGGAGCGGTGGTCTCGGTGCGCGGCAGCGTCGTCGACATGCGCTTCGATACCCATTTGCCGCCCATCTACTCGTTGCTGCACGCGAAGGATGGAGAAATTGCCATCGAGGTTTTGGCTCAACTCGACGCACATCGCGCGCGTGGAATTGCGTTGACCCCCACCCAGGGCCTTGCCCGCGGCATGGAGGTTCAAGACACAGGCGGGCCGTTGAAGGCGCCGGTCGGCAAGGGAATTCTCTCGCGAATGTTCGATGTATTCGGCAATGCGCTCGACCGCGAAGGGGAGGTTTCGAACGTGGAGTGGCGCACAGTCCATCATGCCCCGCCGGCCCTGGCAAGACGTTCCACGAAATCCGAGGTCTTCGAAACGGGCATCAAGGTCATCGATGTGCTCGTGCCGCTCG
>CAZOGT010000353.1:0-3243 GCA_964579015.1 uncultured Acidobacteriota bacterium
TGATTCCTCGGCATTGGCGCGTTTTCATAAGGTTGCGGTCCCGGTTTGGGGTGATATCGGGATGACGGTAGGGATGCTGAAGGACAAGCTGGGAAAAGCGGCTGAGTTTGAGGATCGGAGGAAGGAAATAGCTGATCAGTGGAAATCCTGGCGGATGGTCAAGCGTCAGAGGGCTGCCGAGGAAAAAGGTTCAGGGCTGAGCAGCGCGGCTGTATTCGAAGTCCTGGGGCGGGTCGTTCCCGGTGATGCCCTGATTACCATTGATGTAGGAGATAACGCCTATTCCTTCGGCCGTTATTTTGAGAGTGGTTCCCAGCCGGTAATCATGTCGGGGTACCTGGGGTCAATCGGCTTCAGTTTTCCCGCTGCCATGGGAGCATGGGCCGCAACCATGGAGCAGGGCTCAGGTTTTGAGGGGCGGAAAGTCATTTCGGTTTCCGGTGACGGGGGATTTGCCCAGTACATGGGAGAATTCCTGACCGCCGTGAAATATGAGATGAATATCACCCATCTCCTGCTGAACAATAATGAACTGGGAAAGATTGCCAAGGAACAGAGGGATGAAGATTTCCAGGTCTGGAATACATCCCTGGTCAACCTGGATTTCGCGGAATACGCCGCCTCGTGCGGGGCCCTCGGTTTCAGGGTGGAGAATACCGGGGACCTTGAAAAAGCCTTGAAAAAGGCGCTTGCGCATCAAGGGCCGTCCCTGGTTGAAGTTACTGTGGATTCCTCCCTGAGCTGACATTTGGTGACGGCCCGAGTGCTGGTGGCGGATGAGGAGGTTCCAGTCCAATTCAGGGAGCCGGTTTTTTCCCGTCAAATCTATTTCATCAACTTTTTGAATCCTTTCCCTGACTTTATCAGGTTACAGCGTTGCAGGCACGGGAGGCCGGATTTGCCTTTATCGAATTCAGGTTGTGAGAAATGCGGGTTAAGTCGCTGACACTGAAAACTTGGAGGAAAAACGAAACACGGAGCTTGATTCCCGTATTAGGGATTGATCGGATAGAAATTTTACCTGGAGTTTAAAAAGTGAAGAATCAATTTTTATTAGTCAGCATATTGTTTTTGATTTTGAGTTCCTGCTCTTCGGGTGACGGGCCCGGCCAGGGGACTTCAAACAGCAGACCTTCTCAGGGAGGGGCCGCGGGAGGGCAGCAGGCTGAAGTGTCCATGAGCGTGGAAGGACATAAAGTCTCCAGGCGGTCGATCTCGGAGTACGTAATTACCAATACCACCCTGGAGGCTATCAGAGATGTCAATGTTTATTCGCGGGTCAGTGCCATGGTCACTGAGAGATTCTTCGAAGAAGGAGACATCATAAAAGAGGGTGACCTGCTGGTAAGACTGCAGGATGATGAAATAGTCAACAACCTGGAACAGGCAAAGATAGCCCTCTCTCAGGCGGAGGTCGCCGTCCGGCAGGCCCAGGTCAATGCCGACCTTTCAAAGGCGGAATTCGAGAGAGTGAAATCCCTTTTTGATCAGCAGTTGATCAGCCGGCAGGAATTCGAGCAGTCCGAGATTTCCAGCAGTTCCGATATCCTCTCCCTTGAAAATGCCAGGCAGCAACTGGAGGCAGCCAGGTCCAGGCTGGAGGCATCTGAAATACAGCTGGCCTACACCACGATAGATTCTCCCATTACCGGAGTTGTAACCGAACGCCTGGTTAATGTCGGCGACAGGGTCAGCGCTAATCAGCAGCTCCTGACCCTCCAGGAGTTCCCCCCCCTCTGGGCGAAAATTTATGTGCCTGAAAAGTCAATGCCGAAAATCAAGGTGGGGCAGCTGGCACGTCTCACCATGGAAACCTATCCTGATCGGGAATTTCAAGGGAGAATCAAGTTGATGAGCCCGACGGTTGAAGCAGCATCTGGAACATTGAAGGTCACTATTGAGATCAACCAGGATACCCGGCTGCTTCGGCCCGGAATGTTCGGAACTGTGTATATTGCAACGGATACCCATGAAAATGCTGTTGTAATACCCAAGAAATCGATAATCAGGGAAAGAAACGCCAGTTACGTCTACGTAATAAATCCTGATAACACAGTGACCCGGCAGGAAGTCTCCATTGGTTTTTCTGATGATGACCAGGTTGAGATCGCAAGCGGCTTGCAGGGTAATGAGGCCATAGTTACAGTCGGGCAGGAGACCCTCAGTGACGGCTACCCGATAACAGTCCAGAGTTGGAGCGACGGGTCAGGCGGGGGGGCGGAACTGGCTGACCGCGAAGAGGCTCCCGCAGGTCCAGGCTCGGAAGATCTCGCCCAGGGGGAAGTCCGGCCTGCCGCAGCTCTTACGACAGGGCAGCCGGGTGGCGGAAGCAATGCCGCAGGATCACAGTCTTCAGACCGCTTCATGAGAATGCTTGAGTCAAATCCCGCCCTTAAGGAAGCATGGGATAAAAAGGTGAAAGAAGATCCGGAGGTAGCTACAGATCCAGAGAAAAGAAGGACCTTCATTCGTGAATCAATGGCTCAGCTCAGGGGAAGCGGAGGGCAGCAATGAGGATCGTAGAATTTTCGATCAAGCGGCCGGTCACGGTAACCATGCTCTTTGTCGCTATTGCCGTTTTCGGGGTGGTTTCGTACGATCAGCTGGCCCTCAACCTGTTGCCTGAGATTTCCTACCCCACCCTGACCGTGCGGACCAGGTATGAGGCAGCCGCCCCTGCTGAGGTTGAAAAGTTGATCAGCCAGCCTATTGAAAATGCGGTTGGCGTGGTGGAAAACGTGGTCCGGGTAAGCTCTGTGTCCAAGCCCGAGGTCTCTGACGTGGTCCTGGAATTCGGCTGGAATACCCAGATGGACTTCGCCGGGCTGGACGTCAGGGAGAAACTCGACCAGGTAAATCTCCCCCTGGATGCGGGCGATCCGATATTGCTCAGGTACGACCCTTCGACTGATCCGATTATGAGGGTCAGCGTAACCGGTTCCGAGCGGCTGGCAACCATAAGGTATCTTTGTGAGGATTTTATCCGCCCTGAAGTTGAAAGTATTGCCGGTGTAGCCGCTGTGAACGTTTCCGGAGGTCTTGAGGACGAAATCTACATAGAGCTTGATGAGCAGAGGATCTCTAACCTCCAGCTCTCCATCTCCTCCATAACCAATGCCTTGAGCCAGGAGAATATAAATGTGACCGGGGGGTCCCTCCGCGAGGGGGAAGGTAAATACCTGGTCCGGTCCGATGAGGAGATCCGGAAGGACATTGAGGAACTGTGCGCCTCCCTGGGGGTGC
>CAZOGT010000354.1:0-3242 GCA_964579015.1 uncultured Acidobacteriota bacterium
CTATACCAGGTTTCAACCCTTTATGATCCAGCCGGGCCGGTGGCCCGGCCGCCCTGCAACTTGATTTGCAGCGGAGGGGGGTCGCATTGTCCTTTCGGTCCCTTACGTCCCTTGTGTCCCTACCCTCTGATCCCGAAGGTGCCCTGACCTGCCATGAGCTCACCTCATGTAAAGGTTCTTGCTGGGAAAATTCGGATCACTGGTCACGTTGATGCCCAGGCTGCGCAGGCCTTCCTCATCACCCCTGGTAGGGATGTGGGTAAGGTGCATTTCGCAGCCTCTCAGCTCGGAAAGCTTTTTGATAGCAATCTTGGTGGCCGAATTGCTCATGGCCCCCACCGAAAGAGCGATCAGCGTCTCCTCGAGGTTCAGGCTGACATTGCCTGACTTCAATATCCTGGTCTTGAACGAACCAATGGACTTGACAATACTCTTCGGCAGCAGGTGAATCTTGTCCGGAATGTCGGCTAGATGCTTTATGGCCTTGATTATCAGGCTTGAGGAGGCATGCATGAGCGGGGAATTGTGGCCCTTGATAATGGTTCCGTCCCGCAGCTCTATCGCCGCCCCGCAATAAATGCCTTCGCTCCCCTTTTTGGACTCTTCCGCTTCGCCCAGCGCTTCATGCGCAGCCCCGACAATGCTCCTGTCTGCCACGGAAACGCCAAGCTCATCCATGAGCAGGCTGACCCGTTCCACGGCCTCTTCATCCACAAACCCGAGAACGTATTCACACTTGCAGCGCAGGAACCTGCGAACCACTTCCATCCTCGCCGCCTCCCTTACCGCCGCGTCATCGATAATGGCTGAGCCAACCTTGTTGACCCCCATGTCCGTGGGAGACTGGTACACTGATTCCGACCCTGTAATCCTCTCCAGGATCCTCCTGACCACGGGAAAAACCTCCACGTCCCGGTTGTAGTTGATGGCGGTTTTGCCGTAGGCCTCCAGGTGAAAAGGATCAATCTGGTTGAAGTCCCGCAGGTCCGCGGTCGCTGCTTCATAGGCGATATTAAGGGGATGCTTCAAGGGGATATTCCAGACGGGGAAGGTCTCGAACTTCGAATAGCCGGCATGGATCTTCCTCCGGTGTTCGTGGTAGAGCTGGGAAAGGCAGGTGGCCAGCTTGCCGCTCCCCGGGCCCGGGCCCGTGACCACCACAAGCTTCTTTGCAGTTTCAATATACTCGTTGGCCCCGTAGCCTTCATCACTCACGATCAGGTCTACGTCCGTCGGGTATCCCTTGGTAAACCGGTGGAGGAACACCCTGATCCCCCGGTGCTCCAGCTTCTGCTTGAAGGCCTTGGCCGCGGGCTGTTCGTTAAACCTGGTAATCACTACAGCCGTTATGTCGATTCCGTACTTCTTGATATCGTCAATCAGCTTCAGGGCATCTGAATCATAGGTAATCCCGAAATCAGCCCTGACCTTCTTCCTCTCGATATCTCCAGCGTAAATGCAGAGGATTATGTCCGCATCAGCCTTCAGCTTCTGCAAGAGCTGAATCTTTACATTGGGGTCAAATCCAGGCAGCACCCGGGATGCGTGATAGTCAAAAAGCAGCTTGCCCCCGAACTCCAGGTAGAGCTTATTATTGAATCTCTCGACCCTTTCAACAATGGCCGCTGACTGTTCCTTCAAATAGAGTTCGTTATCAAATCCGATTCTTTTCACCTTCTGCATATTCTCAATAAAACCCGTTCCCTTTAATCCGTACTCTGCCATTCCATGTCAGCAAACCTGCACAGGACAAAAATTCCTCCTCTTTTATAACAAGTCTGTTTGACATAATTCCAATCGAAGACTGAATGCCTTTTCCGGACGGTGCCTCCCCGGAAGCCGCTGCCCGGCCAGGGCTGCTCTTCCAATAGGGCCCGCCTTTTGATAGCATAATCGGCGATCAAGCAAGCTATTAATCAAATAAATGGATATGGAAAGGGAATTTATCAGATGTCTACTTACAAAATTGCCGTGATCGGCGGTGACGGGACCGGGCCGGAAGTAGCTGCCGAAGCTGTAAAGGTCATGGACGCGGCTGCAGCCAAATTTGGTTTCAAAGTCGAAAAAACAGATTTTGATTTTGGAGGGGAAAGATACAAAAAAACAGGCGAAACCCTGCCTGACAGCGCGGTCGAAGATCTTCGCCAATTCGATTCCATTCTCCTGGGCGCCATCGGCCATCCTGATGTAGCCCCCGGAATCCTCGAAAAAGGCATCCTACTCAAGGCCAGGTTCGAACTTGACCAGTACATCAACCTTCGCCCTGTAAAGCTTTTCCCCGGCGTGGAGTGCCCTCTCAAGGATAAGACCCCCGAGGATATCGATTACGTCGTTGTCCGTGAAAATACCGGCGACGCCTATACCGGAGCAGGAGGTTTCACCCTCAAGGGCACGCCTCACGAAGTTGCCGTGCAGTCATCAGTCTACAACCGCTTCCAGGTCGACCGCTGCCTGAAGTACGCCTTCGAATATGCCCGCTCCCACGGAAAGAAAGCCCGCGGCGTCGGGGAAGAGAACACCCTTGGCCTGGTCGGAAAGACCAATGTCCTCACCTATATCTATGACCTCTGGGAAAGGGCTTTCCACGAAATGGGAGAGCGGGACTTCCCCTGTATCCGGCGCGACTACTACCACGTGGACGCCACCTGCATGTGGATGGTGAAGAGCCCGGAATGGTTTGACGTCCTGGTGACCGGAAACATGTTCGGGGACATCATCACCGACCTGGGCGCCATCACCCAGGGCGGAATGGGCATTGCCGCCGGCGGAAACATCAACCCGGAAGGCGTCAGCATGTTCGAGCCGATCGGAGGGAGCGCCCCGAAATACACGGGTAAAGGCGTAATCAACCCGCTGGCCGCGGTCTGCGCCATGGCCATGATGCTTGATACGCTCGGAGAAGCAGAGGCCGCCGAGGAGATTGAAAACGCCGTACGCTGGGTCACCGGGGAAAAGCTCCAGTCCCTGGCCGCCGGCAGGATGGGATACACCACCACCGAAGTCGGAGACCTCGTCGCCGAAAAGCTCGTGGGATAGGAAAGAGATCCTCCAGGAGTGCCCCTGGTTTAACATTCAAGGGACAGGCATAAAGGCGCGCCCTCGGGCGTGCCTTTATGCCGTTGGGGAGAAACCGCGCTTCATCCGGTCCATTTCAGTCCATTTCATCCACCCCGTCCACCCGGTATTTCCTGAAATAATGGCCAAAAATCCCGTGCCGGATGAGATAATCCTCCGAGGAGGTA
>CAZOGT010000355.1:0-3227 GCA_964579015.1 uncultured Acidobacteriota bacterium
AACTCTTTACCCGGGGAGGTTTCAACGGACCTCTGCCCAGGTGCTACGGAATCAGGGATATCCCGGAAATATTGATCTTCAACCAGCGGGGAGATCTGGTTCACAGGTGCAAGTCCGCTGAATGCACCAGTGATGCAATCCGGATGATGCTGGCTGACAAATAATTACACAGATCATCAATCCGCATAACGGACGGCAATCTTGTTAATCGCCTTATTCCTGGAACTCAGTGCGGCCAGCACCATGGGATCAAAATGCTCAGGCCTGGTCCGGCTGTCTCCCTTGAAGATGATTTCCAGCGCCTCTTCATGGGTGTAAGGTTCCTTGTAGGGCCGCTTGCTGACCAGGGCGTCATAGACATCGGCAATGGTCATCAGGCGGGCGCTCAGGGGTATTTCCCCACCCTTCAGGCCATGGGGATACCCGGACCCGTCCCAGTTCTCATGGTGGCCTTCGGAAATCTCCCTGGCAGTGCGGAGAAAACTGTTGGAGCCCAGGTCCTTCTCCGCTTCATATATGATCCTGCTGCCGATGAGGGTGTGGGTCTTCATTTCCTCATATTCATCCCTGGTAAGGGAAGCGGGCTTGAGGAGTATCCGGTCGGGAATCCCGATCTTCCCGATATCATGCAGTGGGGCGGACTGGTAGAGGAGGTCTATCGCCTCTTCAGTAAGCTCTTCGGGAAATGAAGAGGCCAGCTTCTCGGCCAGGCATCTTACAAACCTCTTGGTCCTCTCAAGGTGCCCCTCGGTTTCAGGGTCGCGGCGCTCGGCCATCACTGTCATGCCGGTAATGGTTGCCTTCTTGGTCAGCAGCAGCTCAATGGTCCTCTGCTGAACCAGGCTCTCCAGGTTGTCCCTGTTCCTCTTCAGCTCCAGGTAATTTTTGACCCTGGCCTTTAAAAGTGCCCCGTTTATGGGGCTGGTAATAAAATCGATGGCTCCGGTGGAAAGAGCGGCAGCCTCCTTGTCCGGGTCCGGAAACGAGGAGAGCACCACCACCGGGATGTCACGGGCACCGCTGTCAAGCTCTTTCAGCCGCCGGCAGATCTCGAACCCGTCCATTCCGGTCAAACCCAGGTCCAGGAGAATAAGGTCCGGGTTCTCGGTTTTGAGGATTTTAAGCGCCTTCTCACCGCTCTCAAACAGGGAAATTTCATGCTCTGATGAAAGAATACTGTTGATCAGGGAGATGTGCTCCTGGTTGTTTTCAATCACAAAGATTCTGCCTCTTTCACCCTGGTCCATTGTTTACCTCAGCTCTGTTACTCGAGCCTATTCTTAAGCGGGACAAATTTCCACACCTGCCTGCAAAGAATCCATCCCCTTCACCTGATTTGATACCCTTAACCTGTTCCAGATCAGCAAGAACGGAGTTCGCACACTCCGCCCCGGGATAGGATAACCATGGTCCATAATATTAGGCGGGAGTGACAAATTGGGCGGGACCAGCCGAAATTCAGCCTTGCCCTGCGATGGATTGTTCGGATTTTGCGCGGCTTTGACGAAATCCGGATCGAAAAGGGAAGGAGCATTCCCGGATAAATGGAATTTCAGCATGTTAGGGATTTACATCCCGGGTTATAATATCCTCATCTTTCAATAATCCTGAACCCTTTTAATGTTAGGGACTTGCTTTGAAATTAATAAAAACCAGTGAAAGACCGGCACTATGTTTCCGTGACCAGGAGGTTTCCTACACCAGCCTGCTCCGGAACATATCAATCTTTTCCGATACCTTCCAGGCCGAGCCGGGAAGCCGGGTCGTGGTTTTCTCGGAAAACCGCCCGGAATGGGTCTATGCCTTTTACTCCGTATGGCAGAAACGGTGCATTCCAATACCCGTGGACTACCTCTCTTCCTCCGAAGACGTGGCCTTTACCCTGGCGGACGCCGTTCCCGAGGCTGTATTCTGTTCCTCCGGCTGTCGGAAAATACTTGATGAGGCCCTCAAGGAGCTCGATTTTTCTCCCCTGGTTATTGATATTGATGCTGTTGAAACCAGCGAAAATGCCGATGCAGCCGAGCCCCCGGATCATGACCCGGACGAGACAGCCGTCATCCTCTACACCTCCGGAACCACGGGCGATCCCAAGGGGGTGATGCTGTCCTTCCGCAACCTCAGGACCAACCTGCATGCCGTAACCGAGGACATCCCGATCTACAAGCCTGACAGCCGCGTTCTGGTGCTGCTCCCCCTCCACCACATCTTCCCCCTGGCCGGAACCATGATCATCCCCATCTCCATGGGAGCCACAATGGCCTTTGTCGAGGATCTCACCAGTGAAAGCATTCTCAAGGCCATGTGCGACTGGAAAGTAAACATTGTCATCGGGGTACCCCGCCTCTTCAAGATGTTCAGGGACGGGATAATGGCCAAAATCCGCAACAGCAGGGTGGCGGCACTCGTTTTCAAGGCGGCGGAGAGAGTCGACTCCCTCCGTTTCTCCCGCCTTGTCTTCGGGAAGGTGCAGCGCAGGTTCGGCGGACACATTACTTACATGCCCTGCGGGGGGGCCGCCCCTGACTTTGATGTTGTCCGTGATTTCCGGACCCTTGGATTCGAACTCCTGCCTGGATACGGCATGACGGAAACCGCTCCCATGATTGCGTTTACCCACCCCGGAGGACAGCGCGACGGGTCCTCGGGACAGGTAATGAAAATAAACGAAATCAGGATTGTCGACGATGAAATCACCGTAAGGGGCGAAAATGTCATGCAGGGATATTACAAGCGCCCCGAAGAAACCAATGCCATCCTGAAGGACGGATGGCTCCATACCGGGGACCTCGGATACGTGGATGAGGACGGGCACATCTTCATAACCGGGCGCCGCAAGGAAATTATCGTCCTCTCAAACGGCAAGAACATCAATCCCGAGGAAATCGAGAAGAAACTTCCGGCCTACTCAAACCTGATTGAAGATGTCGCGGTACTCCTGTCTGATGAAAACCTTCATGCCCTGATCCTGCCGGACATGGAGGAGATAACCAAACAGGGTATCCACCAGATTGAGGAAACCCTCCGCTGGAACGTGATTGACAAGTATAACCGGAAATGCACCCCTTACAAGAGAATTGGGAAATTCACCATAGTCAGGGAACCGTTCCCGCGCACCAGGCTCGGCAAACTGAAGCGTCATGAGCTTCCGCAGTTGCTGGAAAAGCCTGACAGGTCCGCCCAGCAGGATAAACAGGCTGAACCTGATACCAGGGAATACCAGATCA
>CAZOGT010000356.1:0-1062 GCA_964579015.1 uncultured Acidobacteriota bacterium
AAGGGGTTTTTATCCTGGTCTTTATCACCCTGATCGGGTCGTCAGTCTATTCGGTCATCGGGCTTGTGTCCGCCCCTTCGGACCCTTCCGAGGGAATAGCCTATGAAAACCTGAAGAGCGACTATGCCCTGATGCTGGTCCAGTGCATCCTTGGCATGCTGGTAATGTTTCTGCCCTCGGCACTGGAAAGAAGGCTTCGGGTTGCCATTCCCGGCTTCATGTACATACTCTTCATTCTTTTTCTTTACGCGGCCATCTATCTCGGCGAGATCAGGAGCTTTTATTACCGGGTCCCCCATTGGGACCTTCTCCTGCACGGCTTCAGCGGGCTGATGCTGGGGGCCCTCAGTTTTTCGGTAATCAGGCTTCTCAATGAGACGGAAAGGGTAAGGCTCAACCTGAGCCCTGCTTTCGTGGCCCTGTTCGCCTTCTCTTTCGCGGTGTCGATGGGCGTCCTCTGGGAGGTGTATGAATTTTTCGTGGACGGCCTGCTCGGCCTCAACATGCAGAAGCACGCCCTTGAGAACGGACAGGCCCTGATTGGGAGGGAGGCCCTTGCGGATACAATGTGGGACCTGATCGTGGATGCGTCCGGGGCGATCGTCATGTCGGCAATCGGGTATGTGTCGGTGAAGTACCGGAAGGGCTGGGTCGGAAGAGTACTGATCAGGCATCGCCGCAGCAGCCGCTCCTGGTAGCAAGGCTGCTGATCGGGCGGCTTAGTCGCTTTTCTTCATGGCGGCCGAATTTTTTCATTCATGGGGGGCAAGCCGCTCCCGGATGTTGGAGCGGAGCCCGCCGGCAGGGAAGGCGGCCGGCAGGTGAATACGCCTGGCCGGGGGATACCCGGATATTGTTCTCAGTTAGAACCTGGTATTAACGATGTTGGTATACTTTGAGCCGAATGTATAGGTGATTGCAATAGAGGTGGAGAAGGAATAGTCGGTTGCCAGTTCACGCTGCCGGAGCAGTACTTCCTCCAGGGACGCGCTCCCTTTCGGCAGGGAGAGCTGGTCCCTGATGACGTCGTATTCAGCCTGGAAATTCAGAGAAAATCCTGCA
>CAZOGT010000356.1:1072-3199 GCA_964579015.1 uncultured Acidobacteriota bacterium
AGGCGAACGGAAGTCTGGGCGTAGAACTCCCCCCTGAGGCGTTCCAGGTCATGCAGGTACTGGGAGGCCACCAGACCCGTTTCAATGCTTCCCCAGGGCTGCTGGATGTTTACCACCCCCTTGAACTGGTGGTTGAAGAGATTCTCCGTTGTTTTGTTGAACAGGGTTTCCTCGTGGTAATCGTAATACCCGAGACCAACCTGGTAAGAGAAGGTAATGGACCTGCGCGTTGCCACTTCGTAAGGGAAAATGCTGTATTCGATGCCTGGACTGGCGATGATTTCATGCCTGATGTTGCGGCCGTTGTCGGTGAGGTAGGTCCCGAAAATCCCTGCCGACCAGTGGTCGCTTATGCTTTTGATGACATAGGAATCGAGCCCGTGGCGGCGCTGGATGCCGACGACCGGATCATCACGGTCCTCGGTCTTGATTTCAACTTTGTCAAAATTGAAATAGGGCCTTATGCGGATTTTCCAGTCTTCTGTCACCCGGTCGGCGAATATGCCCCAGCGGGAATCGAATTCGGTCTTGTTTGACTCCATCT
Organism: uncultured Acidobacteriota bacterium; assembly: GCA_964579015.1. Taxonomy (GTDB): domain Bacteria; phylum Acidobacteriota; class UBA6911; order RPQK01; family JAPXNP01. Next base: position 1,617 of record CAZOGT010000356.1, read on the forward strand.
CCAGCCTGACACTGCCGACATAGGACCGAAAAACCCAGTAATTCCAAGGATCCCGGGTGTCCTGGCCCTCCGGTTCCTCCCCGTCGTGTTCATATTCCACGGTAAACCGCGTGGCGAGCGGTGTCTGCAGCATAAAGGACGCAAATCCGAGCCTGAGGTATTCGGTCAAGGCTTCACGTTCTTCCTCGGAGGTAGCATTGTGGTCTATATGGTGTTTCAGCGTATATTCAGTGCCGGAAAAGTCCCGGCGGCCGATAAAGGAAAACTGGTATTCCCGGCCGCCGCCGGCAGTATGTTCGTCGGTTACAAATACGTGGATATCGGCCAGCTCGGGGTCGCGCACATAGTCAACGTAAGGAATCTCGGTACGGACGTAATCGTAGTCGCACCGGCGGCAGTCGAGATAAACGGAGGGAACCTGGGTAGTGGCGGCCGGGGATGCTGTGACCTCCGGATCACCATCCTCACCCTGGGCGCACAGCAGCGAACCGCCCAAAATGTGGATCATTAACAGCACTGCTAGAGGCAAAAGTGTTCTTTTTTCCTTCTCCCGGTTTATCCGGGTGTTTTTTCTCTGACTTTCATGGGGCATGGCGCTTCGTTCCTTTTCTTTATCTTGACCAACCGGAAATTAATAATTCTACACCAGTTTCAGGTTTGGCCTGTAGCAAGGCGACCCCGATTGCGATACCGGCCCCGACGCCGATTTAAAATCCTTCTCACGGGCGAAAAACGGGGTATCTCCCAGGTTTTTCTGCTGACATTGAGGTCAACGGTGACACTATCTTGGAGGTGGGGGGAATCAGCCCGGAGAGAAGCAACCTTCCGCTCCGGGCCTTTTTTAAAAATCAGCGATTAGGAATCACTGACTTGTTATGGTTAACCGGCCGGCGACAGGCTAGCTGCCGTTGCCGGCCAGGATCATTACCTTGTTTTTGCGGCGTCCAGCTTTTCCGCCTTTTCCGCGGAACTCAGCTTGTCCCATTCTTCAGGGCATCCGCTGCAGCAGAATCCGACTTTCTGTTCCTGGAACACTCGAGTCAGTTCCTGGGGCACCTTATCCTGGTTGATTTCGCCACCGGCGATCGGGCAGGTGTCGTTGACTACAGCAGTCGTTTTACCCTGGTCTCCGGCCAGTATTGCCTGTCCGCTCAGGGCCAGGACAAGAACCAACATTGTGATTGTTCCCATTTGGTATCTGTTCATTTCAACTACTCCTTTCAGAGGGTTTCAGTTTATGTGAAAAAGGCAGTTCCATCCGGTATGAGTCCTGCGGAAATGCCCGCTGATAACAGGAAATCGAAAGCTTTCAGGTTTTGAAATAATCAATCTAGTTTCTGTCATTTGAATGATATATGGCTATACAGGCGGGAAGGTTCCATTGATTTCCGGGTTTGCTGTCTGAGAAGCTTTACTTCCCCTGTACGATGGAGTTCGCCCCGGGATATGCTGCTTCGGTTATTTTCGACCCCGACCCCGATACCGACCCCGACGCCGAGTTAATTGGGGAAGGGGGGGTAACAGCGCCGGGAACGCGGATCTTCTGATCTGCATCCCCAATAAACGCCGCCGGCAGGAGGTAT
>CAZOGT010000357.1:0-3181 GCA_964579015.1 uncultured Acidobacteriota bacterium
AGGATAACAACCACGCTCAGGCTTACGGCAGCACTCAGGTAGTCATTCCAGGTCCAGACCACCTGCATGACCGGGTCGATGTGGCTCCCGGCAAAGGACATGTCCATCACCCAGGCGGAAAGATCGAGACCGTTACTGGTCAGGTAGCTCAGCGACAACAAGCCGAGAACAAAGCCTATACCCAGGCCCAGTAATGAGAGAAAGCAGCTCTCCAGCAGAAACATGATCAATATCCTGCCGGGGGACATGCCCATGGCGGCAATGGTGCCTATCTCCCGCGTCCGCTCGAAAACAGCCATCATCATGGTATTAAGCGTGCCGAAACCGGCGAAAATCCCAACCAGCAGGATCAGGATCCACCCTGAACTTCTCGACATTTCAATGTATTCCTTCAGCTGGGGCAGCAGTTCGTCCCAGCTTTCCGCCGCCGCCTTTTCCGGCATCTCAGGCAGCTGGTCAAGTTCTCCAGTCAACCGGTTCGCCTGGCGGGGCTCATCGGCCAGCAGGGCGATTTCATGCACCTGCCAGTCTTCCATTGCGAGGAGCTCCTGGAGGTCCCTCCAGTGCATTACTGCCAGCGACCTGTCCAGCGAGGTCAGCCCACTGGAGAAGAGGCCGGAAACCGTGTAAAGATCGTTCCCCGTGGTGCCGTCAGCTGCCTGGGTGACGATGGCGACTTCATCTCCGGGGCCGATTCCGGCCAGTTTGGCCAGGAGTTTTCCGACCAGGATTTTTTTCTCCGGGGCTGTACCCAGGTTTTCCCCTTCAATCGAAGAGTTGAGCAGCCTGGTTACATCTACTTCCCTTTCAGGATCCATCCCGGAAATCTGGGCCACATTGGTGTTTTCGCCGGTTGAGATCAAGCCGAAACCATAGACTCTTGGGGCGGCTGCCTCTATTCCTTCAGTTGAAGCAGCCGCCGTTATCAGTCCTTCGAGGTCGAATTCCTCCATCTCACCGATCCAGTCATACATGTTTCTGCCGGGCAGGTAGTCCGGGTGGTGAATCTGGATGTGCCCCTGGAAGAGTTCGGTGCCGTTCCTGAGCATCTGGACCGACATGCCCTCCAAGATGCCGGCCATTATCATCAGGATGAGGAACGCGGTGGAAATCGCGAGCACCGAAATCCAGGTCCGTTTAGCGTTTCTCCAGAGGTTTCTCCAGGCTAGTCTGAGTAAAATCATGTTGTTCTACCGGGTGATCAGCGGTCTCTGAGGCTGGACAGGGAAAAGGTGTCGGGGGGATGCTCCATATTGAATTCCAGCTCGGTATAAATAATCTGCGTATACTCATCGGGCTCGTCGCTGGGGACAAGCTTCATTTTGGCCGGGACAAGCCTTCCGCCCATCCGGCGGTAATCCGAATAGAAAACGGTCCTTTTGAGGGTGTTGTCTTCGTCGAAATAGTCAGCCTTGATCGGCATCAGGTCATGTTTCCTGACGACGAAACCGATGCCGCCCCAGACAACCACGGCTTCGGGCACGGGAGTCAGGCGGAATTCCCAGATTTCCTCCCCGTCGCGGGGGCCTTCAAAGGTGATCTCTATGTCGTAATCTTCGACAAGCCTGCTCTCCTTGACCAGGTCGTCGTTGGTGAAGTGGCTTCCCATCCAGGACGCCATCATCATTGAGGAGGGAATCCTGATCGTCCGCGAGATTTTTGGGAGGTAATTCCAGATATCGGTGCCTATCTTCAGGGTTGCGACGCCCTCTTCCTTGCGGGGTTCGAGAATTCTGATCAAGGCTTTCTCGGTCCCTTCCGACCAGATTTCGATGGTCTTGCTTCTTTTCCATCTTTTGGTGGAAATCTCCATTTCGGCAATCCCGTGAGAGGATTCCCCGCGCATCATGCGGTCTACTTTGTCGATGATCTCCCTGGGGGAGTCCTGGGCTGCCGCGGGGGTGAAGGAGAGAAGGGCCAGGCAGACGATCAAGCCGGCTGATTGAATAATTCTTTTCATGACGTCGATCCCATATTTCAAAGTAGTTTAAACGAGATAAACGAATACGTTAGATCTATCCTACACCCGCGGTACGTCGGATTAAAGCCCGTGGACCCAGGGAGTTAATGAGCGGCGGTATCGCCGCAATGAACGGTGGAATACGGGCCGGGACCTTTTGCTTGGGAAGATCCAATCTTCGAAATCCAATTCGTGATCAGCCAGATGTTGTTTTCGGTCTGGATGGAATTTTCCGGTAGGATGAGAAGCGGATATTATTTACTTATCCACAATACTATCAATTTAATTCCATTTTTCATTTCTTCCGATATATTTGGAATCTGCCTTAGGATGTCCAGGAACAATTTGTCCTGCAGAATTTTGTATTCAACAATGTTGAATTTTTCAAAATCCTCAAGGTCCCATCCAGATTTGTGAATCTCCCTGTGATTATCAGCCCAAGCTCCTTGTGGAATGAATCCCAAGGGGGTTGAAACGATTATATTATCCGAATGTTTAAAAAGTTTATTCAGAAGTTCAAAAGCTTTACGTTTTTCAAAGTGCTCTATCACATCTCCGAGGATTACTAGATCATACTTTTCCAATTCGCTGAAAGCTTCAAATATGTCTTTCTGAATGATCTTATGATATAAATCCTTTTGGATACCGGTTATACATCTATCAAACGGTTCAACGCCGGTGATAGAAATTCTCCAATCCTGCTTGCGAAAATTCTGGCCGAGCATGACTTCAAAGGTATCCCTGATGAGAAATCCCCACTTTCCGAAACCGCATCCAACATCCAGAATGCTGAATTCCGGCAAAGGAACAGGTTTGCCTTCTGAAATTCTTCGGAAATCGATCTGAGAAATGTCAGCGTCAAAGAAGATATTTTTAGCAACAAGCTTTAAAACATATGGGATATTGCATGGAACACTTGATGACATGATATTAACAATATTTTTTTAAATAAAAAATTACGTTATGTATTTATGCTTCTTCAGCAATTCCACTAAATACTGAGCAGCCTTACGGGCGCCGTTTTTGGGGATATCAGGATAAGACACGTCTTTGCCCAGCAACGCAACTATTTTATGCGCCAGTGATTCGGGGGTTGTTTGGGAAAGACTTAACTGTGTGCCAGCTCCACGCCTTTTCAGGATTCTGGCAATATTAGCTTGTTCGCAGTGACCCTCGATCGGGAAATAGAGGAAAGGCTTTCTAAGTGCAGCCAGTTCAAGT
>CAZOGT010000358.1:0-3170 GCA_964579015.1 uncultured Acidobacteriota bacterium
CGCCCCGGCCAGTACCTGCCGGGTGTCATGGGTTTCGAGATCATCAAAGTGAACACCGTTTCCGTGGGGCTCCAGTCCCAGGCTGTGGCCGGTCCGATGGCAAAAGCTGTCATCTCCATAGCCTTGGGAAGAGATGTATTCCCGGACTGTTCGATCAACCTCCCACCCATATACCGGTTTGCCCCGGCGGAACCGGTCTTCCAGAAAAGCAAAGCCCCTGTCCCTCGCATCCGTAACAATCCTGAAGATCTCCTGAATTTTTTCCGGAGGATCGTCCCCCGCGTATCCGGTCCAGGTGATGTCGGCAAAAACCGCATCCGGAACGTTGCCCTGTTTTGCCCACAGGTCAATCAGCAGGAAGTCCCCGGATCTGATCTCCCTGGCGTTTTCTTTTTGCGGAATATAGTGAGGATTTCCGCTGTTGCTGTTCACTGCGACAATAGGGGGGTGATCGGTCACCAGGTTGTGCCGGCGGAAGAGGTCCATGATAAATGCCTGCACCGAAACCTCATCAGCCCGGCCAAGGCGGGAGATCTGTTCACCGGTCCAGGCAAAGGCAGTCTGTACGATTTCGGTCAGGGTTGAGGCTGCGGCACGGTGCCCGGACTGCTGCTCCGGAGACAGGACCGCTTCGAAGATCTGGACGAGGTCGGCTGATGAGATTATCCGCGTGCCGAATGAGCGGACCAGATCCAGTGTGCCGCCGTCCACAAGAGAAATATAGGGGATCATATTTTTTTCGGAGTACTGCATGGCCAGGGCGGAAAAGGAGGCGACCATTTTTTCCAGGTTTTCATGCAGCTGATTCCAGGTGAGATAAATCATTTTCTCTCCCGGGAGACTGTCGAGCTTTTCGGATTCTATCCGGTGCACAAGCTTGACAGGGTTTCCGGAAGCCGGTACCAGGTAGTACCATCGCCTCGAGGTATGCATGGAAGGATCAAGCCCCAGGATCCGGTATCCAAGAGGATCGCTGCCCCTGAAGTCATAAAAGAGCCATCCAGGTATGCTGTTTTCAAGGAGAACTTCCTGAATCCTGTTGATCTTTGCTGTATTGACGTCCATTACGGCTCCAATCTGTAAACTGAAAGGACAATGTCCCTTGTTTTGCGGACAAGTTCTTCAAGGGGCCACTCCCTGTATGTTTCCCAGGGAATCGGATCATGCAGGACCATTTCCATCTTGCCGGGTCGAACAAGGATGCTGCCTCTTTTCAGCCTGAGATGTGAGCCGATAACTGTAACCGGGACGATGGGCGCTCTTGCGTGACGTGGAAGCATAAACGCTCCCCTCTTGAATTCCGACATAACGCCGTCATCAGTCCTGCCTCCTTCAGGGTAGATTACTATTGAAACCCCGTTTTTGATTTGCTCGGCAGCCTTTTCATAGGACTTGAGGACCTTGCGTGGGGAACGGTAATCGACAGGGATATAGCCGATTCGCTTCATGTGCCATCCCAGAAAAGGTATCCGGAACAGGGATAATTTGGCAACGAAGCGAAACTTGAATGGTACATAGGCAAGGATGGCACAAATATCAAAAATACTGATATGGTTGGAGATGAAGACGTAACCCCTCCCCTGCTCGAGCTTCTCCAGGCCACTGGCGGTCAGCTGCACCCCTGCAATCCGGAACAGGGCCCTGCTCCAGCTTCTGCTGCACCAGTCCTGGCCTTTTCCGGATTTGTCGATGAGTGAGAAAACCACACTGAGAATGGACATGATCCCGGTAAAGAGAATCATAACGGGGTCTCTCCAAAGAGCATTCAGCCTGGGCAGTATTTCTTTTTTGAGCATCGAGCAACATTTTGTCATGTCAGGGCATTTTTGTCATGCGGCGAAGCATTTTTTGTTGCATTAAAAGGGGTGTCGCTAAAACTGTTTTTAAACGGGGTTTGCTTCTGGTAATCTTATAGCCTGTAATCCATTCAGTGGCGGAAGCGGGAGATTTATCAATGTCCGAAACCTATATCGTTACCGGAGGGGCCGGGTTTATCGGGTCCAATTTTGTGAAGCTGGCCCTGGAAGGGACCGACAGCAGGGTTGTCGTCCTTGATAAGCTTACCTATGCGGGGAATCCTGCCAACCTGAAGGAATTCCGCGCCAATGATTCTTTTGAGTTCCTGGAGGGAGATATTGCTGACGGGGAACTGGTCCGAAGGATTATTGCCGAATACAAGCCTGCGGCGATTATAAATTTTGCCGCTGAGTCCCACGTAGACCGGTCGATCGATCATCCAGCCGCTTTTCTGCAGACCAACGTGGGAGGGACTTTTAACCTGCTGGAGGCTTCGCGGGATTATTGTGCCGGGGACGATGCCCCCCGGAATTTCAGGTTCATCCAGGTTTCAACGGATGAGGTATACGGAAGCCTGGGAAAGACCGGATTATTCACGGAAGAGACTGCTTATTCTCCCAATTCCCCATACTCAGCTTCCAAGGCTGCAGCGGACCATTTTGCCGGGGCCTATTTCAGCACCTACGGGCTTCCTGTTCTGATAACCAACTGTTCCAATAATTACGGTCCCTTCCAGTTTCCGGAGAAGCTTATTCCGCTGATGATCCTGAAAGCGCTGGATGCCCAGCCTCTTCCCATATACGGAGATGGTTCCAATATCCGTGACTGGATTTATGTTGAAGACCACTGCAGGGGCGTATTGGAGGTCTTGAAGCATGGGGTTCCGGGTAATAAATACAACCTGGGCGGCAACTGTGAAAAGAGTAATTTGGAAGTAGTGGACTCAGTATGTGAAATTCTTGAGGAACTCTCTCCTTCCGCCGGGAATCCGGCCATGCGGATGCAAGGGATCAGCAGCTACCGGGACCTGAAATCTTTCGTTCAGGACCGCCCTGGCCATGATTACCGCTACGCGATTGACTCAACCAGGGTCAGGAAGGAACTGGGATGGGCCCCGGAACACGATTTCAGCAGCGGAATCAGAAAGACAGTTCAGTGGTATCTCGATAATCTGGAATGGTGCAGGGACATCCAGTCAGGGCAGTATCGGATGGAAAGACTGGGGCTTAGCAGGAAACATTGACCGTCAAGGGCAGTATGGACGGCTCTGCATATACATGGTGAAGGCGGTATTTCGGTATGACTCGAAGGAGACAGTGCCGGTGGAGGTCTCAATGAAGGGAATTGTATTAGCTGGAGGATCAGGAACGAGG
>CAZOGT010000359.1:0-3163 GCA_964579015.1 uncultured Acidobacteriota bacterium
AGCCGGGAATATGCTGAGGGGTTGAAGGTTTAATCAGGATGGAACCCCTCTTCTTCTGTTTTGACAGGTAAAAGCGCATCCCGGCAGCAGGTGAACCGGTTTTTTTTCGTGCCTTAAAGGTGTAGAATCTCTAACATGACCAGTCTGGATAATCCGCAAAGTTACTGCCGCAGCGAAGAAATTAAAAGACGCGCCCTTTCTTCAGTCTTCCGTTATGCCTGTTGTCTTCTGCAGGTGTTTCAGGCGGCTGCATTGTATTGCGCGAAGTATTGCGCGAATGTACTCAATCCTGGATCCGCCAAATCATCGCCGGGAGCAGGGGGTCATGGTTGGGAAAGAGGATGGTTCCAGGCCTGTCCGGGCTGGATCAGCATGGTGGTTTTTTCCGGGTTGCTTCTTTCTGCCTGTACCTCAATACCCCAGGAGCGTCCAGCAAAATCAGAGAATCGGAATCCCCTGGAGTATATTCAGATTCTTGAATCAGCGGAACGCGTCAAAAGCCTCCATGTAGAAAGGGTGGTCAGGGTTCTCCAGCTTGGGGAAGGTGATATTGTTGCCGACATTGGATCAGGGTCAGGGCTGTTTACAATTCCCATGGCTGAATTAGTCGGTCCGGAAGGCAAGGTAGATGCTGTAGATATCGAAGAGGCTTTACTGGGCTACGTTGAAGAGCTGGCTGTTCGCAACAACCTGAAGAATATCGAGACTGTCCTGGCAGATGAACTTGATCCGCGAATCCCCGAACCTGTAGATCTGGTTCTTATCTGTGACACCTTGTCCTACATTTCCGACCAGCCTCTTTATATCCAGGGCTTGACCCGGTACCTTAAACCAGGGGGTTCAGTTGCAGTTATCGACAGGCTGGGTGAATGGCCTCCCCACCTCGAGCAGGGGAGATATACCTCCGAAGACCTTGACAAATGGATGGCTAAGGCTGGACTCAAGCCCCTGAAAGCTTTCCGTTTTCATGAGAACGCCTTTTTCAATATTTACCAGTATCCGGGAAAATAGATTTTTACGACAGGGCCATCAGGGCCGGCTTTTCATTTTTCCCGGGAACAGTTGATTCCGGGGCCTCGGGGACTGGAACAGCGTAATGCTTCACTTCAGAGGATAGGCAATACCCGGATCAGGCACCACAACGTCCCGGTATCCTCTGTCGAGCAGCCTCTGCTGGAATGCCAGGGACTGGTTTTCCTCTCCATGGACAACAAAAATTTTTTTCAGCCTGTCCATGGGAAGCGTGGAGATGAAATCCATCAGGCCTTTTCTGTCGGCATGGGCGCTGAAATGGTCCATGGTTACTACGCGGCATTTTACGGCATGCTCCTCGCCGAAGATTCGGACAATCTTCTCGCCGTCCATCAGCTTCCGGGCCAGGGTATGCTGGGCTGAGTAGCCTACCATGAGTACGGTGTTGGCCGGGTTTCCGATATTGTTCCTCAGGTGGTGCAGGATTCTTCCCGCCTCGGCCATTCCTGAAGCGGAAATTATTATGTGGGGATAGCTGAGCCCGTTCAGTTTTTTGGAGAGGTTGACATCCCTGATGTACTGCAGGCGGCTGAACCCGAAGGGGTCTTCGTTCGACTCAAGAAAAATACGGTGCGTTTCCCGGTCAAGGCACTCGGGATTACGCCTGAAGATCTCGGTTGCGTTAACCGCCAGGGGACTGTCGACAAATACAGGCATATCCGGAATGCGGTGCTGATCGAAGAGCTTGTGGAGAATGTAGACAAGCAGCTGGGTCCGGCCTACCGCAAAAGCCGGGATGATGATCTTGCCCCCGGCATTGGCAGTCTCACGGACGATTGCCGCCAGATCTTCCTCAACATCTTCAGTTGCTTTGTGCAACCTGTCCCCGTAGGTGCTCTCCGTCAGGAGGATGTCCAGGTCTCTCAGGTAATCCGGATCCTTGACTACCGGGACATCGTTCCTGCCCAGGTCTCCGGTGAACCCCATCCTTACCGGAATGTTTTTGCCTGGCTCAGTAATTTCCAGGAGAATCGAGGCGGATCCCAGGATGTGACCGGCATCAGTAAAGGTTGCATTGATGCCGGGAGCAATCTCGTAGCTGCTGGAATACTCAATTCCGAAAAACTGTTCCAGCGCTTTCTCGGCGTCCTCAGTTTTGTAGAGGGGCTCAACTGCCGGTTCCCCCTTCTTCTTCCTGAATTTATTGACGAAATAAGCATCCTTCTCCTGGATGTAAGCAGAGTCCCTGAGCATGATCTGGCAAAGGTCCACCGTTGCTCCGGTCGCAATAATCTTCCCCTTGAACCCATTTTTTACCAGGTTGGGGATATTTCCACTGTGATCAATATGGGCATGGGAGAGCAGAAGAATGTCTATTTCAGCAGGATCGTAAGAAAAATTGAGATTCCTGTGATAGGTCTCAGCCCTCCGGCCCTGAAAAAGGCCGCATTCAAGAAGGATTTTTTTGCCGTTTGCCTTTATGAGGTGCTGTGAACCGGTTACTTCTCTTACTCCTCCGAAAAACTGGATTTCCATTACTGCTCTCCCGCCTTGAAATATCTTCTTTCCTGAAACCTGATCAGCCCGACCTGGTTTCGCGAAAATCAACTGGTTGTATGTGTTGTTAACAAGATTCTTTCAGTGCTTCCCTGACAGTTTTCACTATCCCGTCAGCATCGATTCCGAACAGGCTCAGCAGTTCCGCGGGAGAGCCCGACCGGGGAACTCCCCTTACAGCAAGGCTCCTGATTTTGCAGCCTTCTCCCCCCGCGGCTGAGAGGACTGCTTCACCCAGGCCGCCCTCAGGGTAATGGTCCTCAATGGTAATGATCAGTCCGGTTTCCGCGGCAGCCTTTCGCAGTGTCCGGCTGTCAACAGGTTTAATGCTGTAAAGGTCAATAACCCTGACGAAGATCCCCGCTCCGGCAAGGATGTCCGCCGCTTTCAGCGCTTCATGAAGTGTTACTCCGGCGCTTACCAGGGTGGCTTGATCCTTGTCGCTGCTCCTTATGACCTTTGATCCTCCCACCGGGAACTCCTCGTCATTGGAGTAAAGCACGGGCGTACCGGGGCGGCTTGTCCGGATATATGCTATGCCTTTGGTCCGGGCTGCTTCGAAGACCAGTTTTTCGGCTGAAACGGCATCAGAAGGGTAGAGTACCGTAGAGCCGCCAACCGCCCTCATCATTGC
>CAZOGT010000360.1:0-3151 GCA_964579015.1 uncultured Acidobacteriota bacterium
TCTCTGTGGCGGGTCCGATCCTCGGACCTGTGCCGCGCAGCGGCACTGTATTCTCCCCTCGTCCCTCCAACCACCTGCCACACCGCCTCCCTTCGGGAGCGGAAAACTGGCAGTTTCCGACTACAATCCCCCCCTTGCCTCTCCCTTTCCCCGGGGGTACAAGTCCCCCATGGCCAAATTCTACAAATACCTGACGATTTTCCTGCTTACCGCAACCCTGCTCAGTACCGTCCCGCTGGCCGCCTCAGGCTGGCTGTCCGGCACGGCGCGGACTGTCATCACCCCGCAGGAGATGACCTGGATGGCCGGGTACGCGGCCCGAACCCGTCCGGCCATGGGCACGCTGCAGGAGATCTACGCCCGGGCCCTGGCCCTTGAGGACCGGGACGGGCAAAAATTCGTGCTGGTAAGCGTGGACGTGCTCGGCTTCCCGGCTTACTTCTCTAAGGCGGTAACCGGCCGGATCCAGGCAGAACTCGGCATACCCCGGGAGAACATCATCCTGGCCGCCACCCACACCCATGAAGGCCCGGTGGTCGGAGACAACCTCTCGGTAGCCTACCGCATGGAACCGGAACACCTGGAAGCTGTAAAAAAATACACCAAAATACTGGAAACCAAGCTGGTGGATACGGCGGTGCGTGCCTTCTCCGGAATGCAGCCGAGCCGCCTCAGCTTCGGGCGTACCGAGGCCCATTTCGCCATCAACCGCCGGGTGATCAGGCAGAACGGAATCGCCAACGGCGCCAATCGGCTTGGGCCGGTCGACCACCGGGTGCCTTTCCTGGCTGTCGACAATGAAAACGGAGTATTGCAGGCCATCCTTTTCGGATACGCCTGCCACAACACCACGGGCCAGGGGCAGTACTACTACAACGGAGACTATGCCGGCTTTGCCGAGACCGCCCTGGAGCGGGAATTCCCCGGAATCACCGCGCTCTTCATCACCGGGACCGCCGCGGACATCAATCCTTATCCGCGCGGGTCGACCTCCCTGGCCGAGCGGCACGGAAACGAGCTTGCCGCGGCCGTCCGAAAGGCCATTACCGGCCCCCTCCAGGAGGTGGAGCCGGGCCTGGAAGCAGGGTACAGGGAAATAACCCTTAAACTGGAAGAGCCTCCGTCGGAGGCGGAATTCAGGGAGAAGCTGGAAGACGGGAACGAATTTGTCCGCCGCCATGCCCGGATGATGCTGGAGAGGATTGAACGGGACGGGAAGCTGTCCCGCGATTTCATCTACCCCGTCCAGGTCTGGGACTTCGGGGAGGCCCTGACCATGGTGGCCATGGGAGGGGAGGTGGTCCTTGACTACACTACCATGCTGGAGCAGGCGTTCCCCGAATCAAACCTCTGGGTGGCCGGATACTGCAATGATGTTTCCGCCTACATCCCGTCCAGGCGGATCTTGTCAGAGGGCGGCTACGAGGCCGAAGGAGCCATGCTCTACTACGGCTGGCCCTCGACCTTCGAGCCGTCGGTCGAGGAAATTATCCTTGAAAACATTTCAGGGTTGATTAATGCTGAAAAACAACCCTGATCAGGTATATAGTAGAGGCAGGTAAAAAATTTAATTCAGGAGCAAGGTAATATGAGCAAGAGCAGTTATGATCGCAGGCATTTTCTGGGGACAGTCTCCGCCGCGGCCGGGGTCACCGGCCTGGGCCTGCTGCGGCCGGCCATGGCGGGTCCGGCCAGTCCGGCCTTCCTGGTTAACGCCAAGCCGGCCCTGCTGGGCGGGACCCCGATCCGCACGGAGCGCTTTCCGTCCTGGCCGAGGATCGAGGAGAGTGACCGGAAGGCCTGGGCCAGGGTGCTTGACGACGGGCACTGGAACCGCGGGCCCCGGGTGGACGAGTTTGAGAAGAAGTGGGCCGAGGCCATGGGAGCCAGGTATGCGATTGCCACCTCCAGCGGGACCAGCGCCCTGGTGGCGGCATTGCAGGCCCTGGAAATCGGGCCCGGAGACGAGGTGATCGTGCCTCCCTACACCTTTATCGCCACCATCAACGTGGTCCTGATGCACTACGCGTTGCCGGTATTCGTGGATACCGACCGGAGGACCCACCAGGTTGATGCCAGGAAGATCGAGGCGGCAGTAACGGATAAAACCCGCTGCATCATACCGGTGCACCTTGGCGGAAACCCGGCTGACCTGGATACTGTTTTGGCGACGGCCAAAAAGAAAAACATCCCGGTGATAGAGGACGCCTGCCAGGCCCATTTTGCCGAGTGGAAGAACAAGGGGGTTGGGTCCTGGGGCGACATGGGGTGTTTCAGCTTCCAGGCCTCCAAGAACCTTAATTCCGGGGAAGGCGGGTCAGTGATAACCAGCAATGGTGATTACGCCGTATCCTGCGTCAGCTTCCAGAATGTGGGCCGCAACTACCGGCTGGCCGACAACGGAGACCTGCAGGGCTACAGCAAGCCGGGCTGGAACTATGCCAGAAACGGGGACAACCGCCGCATGACCGAGTTCCAGGGCACCATCCTCCTCGGGCAGCTGAGCAGGCTGGAGGAGCAGGCCCGCGTCAGGGAGCAGAATGCCGAATACCTGGCCGGAAGGCTCAAGGAGATCGGCGGGGTGATCCCCGCGGAAAAGTACGAGGGCACCACCCGCCATGCCTATCACCTGTTTATGGCCAAGTATGACCCGGACGCGTTCTCCGGGCTTTCCCGGGCAATGTTCATGCGGGCCATGCGCGCCGAGGGTGTCGGCTGCGGAAGCGGATACCCGCCGATCAACAAGGAGCCTTACATCAAGGAGCTGTTAAACAGCCGCGGCTTCCGCAAGATCTACACGGAGAAGGAAATCCGGGACTGGCATGAGCGGAACCACTGCCCCGAGAACGACAAGCTGTGCGATGACGGGCTCTGGTGGGGACAGACCACGCTGCTGGCGGAGCGTTCCGGCATGGACGACATTGCCAACGCCGTGGAGCGGATCAAGAAGCACGCCGAGGAAATCAAGAAAGCGGTGTAGCTGGATCGCCGGTCTCCAGACCGGCATGATGTGGCACAAGCATCCTGTGGCACAAGCTTCCAGCTTGTGGTCAATGTAGCTGGAGCATCCAGCGTGGCACAAGCATCCTGCTTGTGATTAAAGCTGGCGCCTTAATTGTTGGTGCGCCCTGCCAGGGCGCACTCTTCTCCA
>CAZOGT010000361.1:0-3148 GCA_964579015.1 uncultured Acidobacteriota bacterium
GCATCCTGCTACGGTAGAGGCAAGGGGAACATCATAAGCTTGAAGCTTATGCCACTCAGAGTAGCCGGAGCATCCTGCTCCAGAAAAAGAAAAGCAGTTTTTCGAATTACTTAGCACTAATTGTTCCAAAAAACTAAAAATCACCAAAAAAATAGATTAAAATTATATGGTAGTCAGAAAGCTTCAACATAGACAGAGAGTGTTCGGGAAAAACATTGAGCAAGAATCAGCCGGGATTATCGTTAAACGTGAATCTTTCCCAGCGACTGGTAATGACGCCTTCGCTGCTGCAGAAGATTGAGCTCCTGACTCTCGACCAGCTTGAGCTGAACGATCTCATAAACAGGGAACTGGTGGAGAATCCTTTCCTGGAAGAGGTGCCGGAAGGTGCGGATTACCCAGGGGAGAATCCCGACGAGGATGCGGCGCGTAATGAGAAAAAGAACGGGGAACCCAAGGGATCCGGCAGAGAAGAGCTCGATTTTGAGTATTATTTCGGCAGTGATTTCGGAACACCGTCCGTCAGAAGGCATAGTTTTGACCGGGGAGATGACCATCCATCACTGGAATTGTACGTAGCCTCCCGGCAGGACCTTTCCGATCATCTTGAATGGCAGCTGAGCCTGACGGAGTTTCCGAACAGGCTTTCGGAGGTCATCAGTTTCATTGTGGGGAATCTTGATAAAAAGGGTTATCTGCCGATCACCACCGGGGAGATTTCCGCCCAGCTCAAACGTCCTGAAGAGGAGGTTGTTGAGGCTCTGAAGGTAGTGCAGGGCCTGGATCCGGCAGGAGTGGCAGCCAGGAGCCTGCAGGAATGCATCACCCTGCAGCTTGATTTTCTCGGCCTCAGGGATTCGTTGGCCTGGAGGGTGGTCCAGGAGAACCTTCCCCTTGTGGAGAAGAAGAGGTACCGGGAAATCACCAAACAGCTCGGCTGCAGCATGGAAGAGCTTAAAGAAGCTCTGGATGTCCTGAAGGCGCTCTCCCCTTATCCCGGTGAGAAATACAGCTCCGAACGGCCCTCCTACATCCGGCCTGACATATATATTTTCAAGGTTGAGGGGGAGTATCTTGTCCTGATGAATGATGACGGGATGCCCCAGCTTACCCTCAATCGTGAATACCGGCAGTTGATTCTTGATTCGCGGGAAGTCACTTCCGATACAAGAAGCTACGTCAGGGAGAAGTGCAGGTCCGCCCTGGAGCTGCTGAGAAGCATTGAGCAGAGGCAGCAGACCATTTACCGGGTATGCATGTCGATCACGAGGCGACAAAGGGATTTCCTGGAGAAAGGATGGCTCTACCTGAAGCCGCTTCTTATCAAGGAGATTGCCGAAGAGCTGGATGTTCATCCCTCAACGATCAGCCGGACGGTATCCAACAAGTATGCTCACACTCCCCAGGGTGTGATTGAATTGCGGAAATTTTTTACGATAGGCATTGACAGCACTGACGGTGACTCCATTTCAGCTGTTTCAATCAAGGAACAGATAAAAAAGATGATCGAGTCAGAGAATCCCAGGAAGCCTTTTTCAGATCAGGCTTTGACGGAAATGCTGGCCGGGGCAGGGATAAGGATAACCAGGCGGACTGTTGCCAAATATCGGGACCAGTTGAGGATACCTGGTTCCCGGGACCGTCGGCAGAGGTTTGACTAGACCGCCGGCTACGATTTCGATGGATTATGTGATGGATAATACTGAAAATTTTATTACGGTCAGGGATTTTTATCAGACTCTGGCCAAGCAACTGGGACTCAAGATCGCCGGAGGAGTTAACGGTCTGGACAACAGGATCGACAATCCCAGGGTCCAGAATCTGGGTCTTGGGCTGGCCTTCTATACCGAGTACCTGGAGAAGGGGCGGATCCAGATCCTGGGAAGGACGGAAAGCAATTACCTGAACAAGCTGGATTCCGAATCCCGGGCCAGGGCAGTCGAGGGCATTTTCAAGGCTCCTCTGACCTGCATCCTGATTACCGCCGGGATTACTCCGATCAAGGAAATAATCAATGGTTCCGTTGCCTCATCAGTTCCGGTCCTGACCACCGGGATGGAAACCGAAACGGCCATTGACAAAGTAATTGTTTTCCTTGAGGAAAGGCTTGCCCCCCAGACTTCAATTCACGGGGTTCTGCTTGACGTGCTGGGGCTGGGAGTCCTGATAACCGGTAATTCCGGAATGGGGAAGAGTGAGTGCGGCCTTGACCTGATGATGCGAGGGCATCGCCTCATCAGTGACGACATGGTGGTGATCCGCCGGTTGGGTTCCGGAAGGCTGGTTGGTTCCGGGCCCAAGACCATGAAATACTACATGGAGCTTCGGGGGATGGGCGTGGTGAACGTCAGGGAGCTTTTCGGCATTTCGTCTGTCAGCCCCCAGAAGGAACTGGCCCTGGCTATCCGGCTGATCAAGTGGGGGGAATACGATGAATCCGACCGGATCGGCATGGAAGAGCATTTTTTCGAGATCCTGGACACATCAGTCCCCCAGATCAACCTCCCGGTCGCACCCGGAAGGAGTCTGGCCGACCTGGTGGAGGTGGCCGTACGCATTCACATGTTGAGAAGAGAAGGGTACGAGCCGGCTTCGGAATTCCTCAAGAGACTTGAAAAAGAGCTTAGGGAGCAGGAATAATCATGCCGGGAAGACGACAGAAGGATCTCCTGAACAGCATTGTGATAATTACCGGGATGAGCGGTTCCGGTAAGCATACTGCCTACAAATCATTTGAAGACATGGGATATTTCTGTGTTGATAACCTGCCCACAGCCCTGGTCCCGCGCCTGGTCCAGCTGGCCCACGCTTCGGCCGGCAAGATCACCAATTTAGCTATTGTGGTAGATTCCCGCTCGGGCGATGCCGCCGCGGGGTTCGCAAGCCTTTATGTCCGGCTGCAGGAATTTGCCCATAGCTGCAGTGTACTCTTTCTTGAAGCCGATGATGAAGTCATCGCCCGCCGCTACAGTGAGACCAGGCGGATGCATCCCATGGCCCGCTCAACCTCACTTGCCGAGGGTATTGTCAAGGAGCGCGAAGGGCTCATGAGCCTCAGGGAAATGGCGGACGTCATAATTGATACCTCACGCTGCGGGGTACATGAACTGCGGAGGGCCATCCGGGAAAGGTACGGGAAAGATCACAA
>CAZOGT010000362.1:0-3139 GCA_964579015.1 uncultured Acidobacteriota bacterium
GGAAGGGGAGGTGATCATCGTTGATGAGTTCACCGGAAGGATGATGCCCGGACGCCGCTATTCGGACGGCCTGCACCAGGCTCTGGAGGCCAAGGAAGGGGTGAAAATCGAGCGGGAGAACCAGACCCTGGCTACTGTTACATTCCAGAATTATTTCCGGATGTATGACAAGCTGGCCGGCATGACCGGTACGGCTGAAACCGAAGCGGCGGAGTTCGAGAGTACCTATGAGCTGGAGACCGTGGTTATCCCTCCCAACAGGGATCTGATCCGCATCGAGTACTCGGATGTCATTTTTCGAACTCAGAGGGAAAAATTCAATGCGGTAGCCGACGAGATCAGGGAGCTTAATGAGAAAGGCCAGCCTGTCCTGGTAGGCACAACCTCCATCGAAAAGTCAGAAAGGCTCTCAGCGCTGCTCAAGAAAAGAGGGATAAAACACTTCGTCCTTAATGCCAAGTACCATGAAAAGGAAGCGCAGATCATCGAAAACTCCGGTCGCAAGGGTTCGGTCACCATTGCCACAAACATGGCGGGGCGCGGGACCGACATTATTCTAGGGGGGAAACCTGGATACGACCTTAACAGGATGTCTGTTTTTGACAACGAGGGGCTGGATGCCATGGACGCTCTTGACGCACTCGAGGGGTCGAAAGAAGGGGCTGAAGCAAGGCCCGAAGCGACTGACGCGCAGAGGCTGGCGGAACATGAAGCCTGGAAGAAAGATCATGATGCAGTTGTGGCTCTGGGCGGTCTGCACATAATCGGTACTGAGAGGCATGAAGCAAGAAGGATCGACAACCAGCTGCGCGGAAGGGCCGGCCGACAGGGAGATCCCGGTTCCAGCAGATTTTACCTTTCGCTTGAAGATGACCTGTTGAGGATTTTTGGATCCGATAATATAGCCGGAATCATGCAGAGACTGGGCATGGAAGAAGGGGTTCCAATTGAATCGAGGCTGATTTCCAAGCAGATAGAAAGAGCCCAGAGCCAGGTGGAAGCCCGTAACTTTGACATTAGAAAGCACCTGCTTGAATACGATGATGTGATGAACAAGCAGCGGGAAGAGATCTACCGTTTCCGCCGGGACCTGCTGGAGGGCATGGACCAGAAGGAGTATGTCCTGGAAATGGCCGAGGAACTGATGTACGAGTTCCTGGACACCCATGCCAATCAGGATGAAGACCCTCAGGTGTGGAACTTTGAAGCCCTCGGAATTGCATTCAAGGATTTCTTTGGGCTGGGGCTTCCGGAAGAAGTGGAACTCCCGGAAGGGTCCAGGGATGCGGGGAAAAAGGTTTCTGTCAAGGAGCTTTCGAGGCCTGAACTGGAAGACATCCTCCTGGTCAAGATCAGGGAAAGGTATGATCAGAAAGAGTCGGATTTCAGCCCTGATTTCATGCGCTGGTTTGAGCGTATGATCATCCTGCAGATTATCGACCAGCAGTGGAAGGACCACCTGCTGGCATTGGACCACCTCAAGGAGGGTATCGGCCTCAGGGGATACGCGCAGCGTGACCCGAAGATGGAATACAAGCGGGAGTCATTTGCGCTTTTTGATGACTTGAGAACCAGGATGCGTGACCAGGTGGTCAAGATGCTGTTTCTCCTGCAGCCGGCTGACAGCGAAGACAAGGATGTTCTGACACCCAAGGCCCGGCAGGCCCGCCGGGCGTATAATTATTCGGGAGGGGAGGGAGACACTGCTTCAGTGACGGCGTTTTCTTCTGCCGGAACCCCGGTCCAGCAGGCCGCTCCCCGGCAGGAATCGGGGAGCGGTCCGGTTCAGCAGGTTGTTCGGAAAACCCCCAAGGTGGGCCGAAATGACCCTTGTCCCTGCGGATCAGGAAAAAAATACAAGCACTGTTGCGGCAGGTAAACCGGGCCTCATTTATTATCCCCCCCCCGGGGGGTGTTTATGGAAAAGAATTTTTTCGAGTCAACCTGCCCCCGCCGCCGGGCTTCGGAGAGGAGGAAGTGAACATGAAACTGGTCTGCCGGATATCGATTTTCATGATGGTTGCCGGGGTGCTTTCCCTGACCGTATCTGCTTTTACCGGGTCAGGCTGGCTCCCTGGTTATTCCGGCCAGCTGGGACTGAGGGCCTCCGATGCTCCGGCCGCCACTGAAGAGTTCAGTCAATTTGAAACCATCATCGAAGACCCCCTGAAATTCAATGAACTTGCTGGAACGGAAGTTGAGGCAGGTGCAAAAGTAACCATAATTCATGCCGGAAACATGAGATGGAGCACCAATGTAGATGGGACTCCGGTTAATCCCGCCGCATTCAGGGTGAAGTTCGAGGGCAGTGATGAACTCCTTACCTTCCTGCCTGACCGCGAAAAAGGGGAACTGAAACTTTACCAGAGTCCTCCTTTCAGGAGTTCATCGGCCCCTGGAAGAACAATCAATTAGATGGCAGGTCCCGGCTGATTATTTATGACACGCGGAGAGTCCTTGGACAATAGTATTGAGATCATAATGTTCGACCTGGGCGGCGTCCTGGTGACCTGGAAGGGAATTGAGGGCCTCAGGGATTTTTCCGGCGGGAAAATGACCATGGAGGAATCCCGTCTTTTCTGGCTTCATTCGGAATGGGTACGGGAATTCGGGCGGGGCAGGTGTTCCGCTGCGGAATTCGTGGAGGGTATCCTGTCGGAACTCGATTTTTCAGTGTCACATGAGCAGATAATGGAGGCATTCCTTGAATGGGACAGGGGCCCC
Organism: uncultured Acidobacteriota bacterium; assembly: GCA_964579015.1. GTDB lineage: Bacteria > Acidobacteriota > UBA6911 > RPQK01 > JAPXNP01. The sequence continues at coordinate 2,725 of CAZOGT010000362.1, forward strand.
ATGCCGGGTGCGTCCGAACTTCTTCAAGATCTTAGAGGGCACTACAGGCTGGCCTGCCTGAGTAATAACGAGGAAATTCACTGGAACCGGCTCAAAGGAGAGTTTCAGGTAGACCGTTTTTTTGACAAATGCTACCTCTCTCATGAGATAGGGATGATCAAGCCCGATCCCGAGATATACCAATACGTGACAGAAGACCTGGGGATTGATCCTTCCGGAATCCTGTTTTTTGATGATAATCCCGAATGCGTAGAGGCCGCCCGGGAGGCAGGCATGAAGTCATTTGTCACCCGGGGTGTATCGGAGGTGAAATCGCGCCTGGAAGAACTGGGCATCCTGCCCCTTGAATCTTAACCCGCATTTCTCACCGGTTTTCGTAGCGAGGCGACGAAGACGCCGTACTGACAAGGCTTGC
>CAZOGT010000363.1:0-3130 GCA_964579015.1 uncultured Acidobacteriota bacterium
TAGAAGGCAATGAAAAACCACACGAACAAGGAAAACCGATACACTATCTTATCGGCATTGAATCTTTGAATTGAAATAACCGTAGCCGCAAGCACCAGGCATAATAGTACGTCCAGAAAAAGGTCATGGATGGCCCCCCTGAAATAATTCATCAGGCCGAGAAAAACAATTACCGGAAATATCAGCAGGTTCATAAATAAAAAAAACTGTCTTTTCCGATTTCTGTCCAAGCTTATGCTATCCATTTTTCTTCACTGACTGCCGTAAAACACTGCTTCTGCTCAGGGTTCCAGGCCGAAATCCGGCTTACGGCTTTGCCATTTTCCCCTCGTGAAATCCGGGACCTGCAGCACCCGGCTGCCCTGCTTGATGGACTCCTCCGAAAGTGGGCCGACAGCCGCCATCAGGACACTGTCGTATAGACTGAGCGGAAGGGGTTTACCATACCTCACCGCGTCAATAAACCTCTTCAGCATGATCCCGTCTGCTCCGCCATGCCCTCCCGAAGCACTTTTGGCATAGGCATGCTGATACTCTTCCTGGTACGGAGGGAAAGGCTCCCATTGGTGGTATTCGGGGCTGGTCCCCGCAAGGTATACGGAATCCCGCTGCTCATTATAAATTCCCAGGGTACCCTGGACCATCCAGCGGTTGTCATAGGGCCGGGGAGACTGCATGTCATAGTTTATCACCAGGCTCTTTCCCTTCTTTGTCCTGACCAACGTGGTAACGATATCTCCCTGCGTGTAGACCCTCTCTCCGTTGGGATGTCCCGGGAACCTGCGCTTGAAGTAGGCATTGATGCTGAAGCTGTCGGTTGCCGTCGAGGTCAGGGTGTCGTAATAATCTCCGCAGTTGATGTCCATCCAGCTGAGGACCGGCCCCTGTTGATGGGTCGGATACTGGTCGCGGTTATGCTCCACCAGGTACCTGGCCGCCCAGCGGTCCTCCCCTGTTTCCCTGTCAAAAAACCAGTGATCGATGCAGTCATGGGAATGAGCGCAGTGGGCATGGGTTATCCTTCCGAGAAGGCCTGCCCTGATCATGTTCAGCACCGCAAGGTTATCGGGCCGGAAACTCCAATTTTCCAGCATCATGCAATCAGTGCCGGTGCGCTCCCAGGTTTCTATCAGTTCCCAGCATTCCTCAAGGGTATAAGCTATCGGAACTTCACATCCCGTGGTTTTTCCGGCTTTCATGCTGCAGACCGCCATCGGGGTATGCAGGTGCCAGGGCGTGGCAATCAAAACGGCATCAAGGTCATCCCTGGACACCAGCTTTTCATAGTCAGTTTCCCCTGTATAGCTTTCCGGGACGGGGTGTCCCCTGTCAATGGAGATCTGCCCGGCTGCGGACAAAGCCTCGGCGCTGATATCACAGACCGCGGGAATTTCGACCCCGGGAAAGGAAAGGAGGTTCGACATCAAGCTTCTCCCCCTTCCGCCTGTCCCTACGATCCCAATCCTTATTGTCCTGATTCCTTCCCCCCTGTAAGCATGCAGGTGGGGCAGGATTCCGGTTGCCGCGGCACCTGCCAGTCCGCAGGCATTAGTCTTGACAAAACTTCTCCGATCCATGTTATCCTCCGCTTTATCCTCCGCGAAAACCTTCCCCTTTCAACCGCACCCTTCTTCCCCGTGGATCCCCCCTGCCGAATATCCGGGTCCGGCCGCCTGTGCATGTACCCCTCTTCCGGGTCAATCCACCATGTCATTCCCGGCAACTAGAATAAAACAAGGATATCTCAGGATCCTGTAAAAAAAGGTCAACCGCCGGTTATTCCACCGAAATGATGCCGGAACCGTCGTCAATAGAGCTGCTGCCCCCCGGTTCATCAGGGATGGGAACGGTCCAGGTAAGGAGCCAGATGAAAAACGCCTTCTTCATTCTTCCAGCCATTGTATCCATGTTCTTTTGTACGGCTGTCCTTTTTTCCACCCCGCACGCTGAGGTAAGGATGATTGAAGGGCGTCCGGCCCTGTTCATAAAAGGTAATGCTGTTCCCCCTTTTGCCTACATGTCTTATTTCGGTGAAACCCGCCATTACAGGGAGATTGCTGCCGCAGGCATTCATCTTTACTGCTTTCCTGCTTACCTTGGGGACAGGGGTATCAACTCTGCCAGCGGTATCGGCCCCTTTCGCCCGCCGATCATGCCTGAAGAGAACCGGTTAGATTATTCTTCCATCAGGGAGGATTTCAGGAAAATCCTGGACGCTGATCCCCAGGCAATGGTGATTATCAGGGTTCATCTGGATGTGCCTGGATGGTGGGACTTGAAATATCCGGGAGAGAGCTCCCTTAAGGCTGACGGGACCCTGGAGCGGCAGAGTTTTTCCTCCCCGATCTGGCGGGAACATGCCGGGGAAAGTCTCCGGAGCCTGGTTTCCTGGCTGCTCTCTTCCCCGTATGGACACCACTTGGCCGGCATCCATGTCGCAGCTGGATTCACCGAAGAATGGTTCTACCATTTCAGTGAAACATTTGCTGACCGGAGCCCGGCCCGGAGAAACGCTTTCCGGACATGGCTGAAGGAAGAATACCTGTACGATCCCGACCTCCTAAGGAAAGCCTGGGGCGATGAACGTTTGACATTCGAAAATGCCGAACCGGCTGACATCAGCGGGACTGTCCGGAATCCTGTGTGGAGGGATCCTTCCCGAGAGCGCGAAGTTATCGACACCTTCCGTTTTCACGCCCGGACCATGGCGGACAATATCGCCTTCTTCTGCGGGATCGTGAAGCAGAGCAGCGGGGGGCGGCTGCTGACCGGAGCCTTCTACGGCTACCATTTCTACGTCACGGATCCCCGCCGAGGCCATGGCGCCCTTGCCCGGCTGCTGGAATGCCCGGACCTGGATTACCTGTCCAGCCCCAACCTTTATAAAAGGGAAATGGGAGAGGACTGGGCCCCAATGGCAGCCGTTCAGTCAGTGCAGTTGCACGGCAAGCTCTGGATGGCTGAAAACGACACCCGGACCTCCCTCACCACCTTGCTAAAAGACAGCAGGCCTGAAATCTGTCCCCCGGGGCAATACGAAAGTGACGTCTGGCTGGGACCGCCTGACCTGGAGTCATCCGCGGCTCTCTTGTGGGCGAATTCCGCACGGATGCTCTCCTATGGCTATGGC
>CAZOGT010000364.1:0-3116 GCA_964579015.1 uncultured Acidobacteriota bacterium
ATAACTTATGCCTTCTCGAGGAAGATTGTGGGATTTCACGGAGGAGACACTTTGGAAACAGAGGGCTGTTTAAGGGCTCTCAATAAGGCTCTTTCCGGGTTGAAAGGAACTCAGAGGCCTGTGCATCACTCGGATCGTGGATGCCAATACTGCTCCAGTATGTATGTGAAAAAGCTTCGTAAGAATGGATTGGGAATATCCATGACTGAGAAGAATCATTGTGCCGAGAATGCCATGGCCGAAAGAGTCAATGGGATTCTGAAGCAGGAATACGGCCTGGGTTATCAGTTCAGGACCAAGGCCCAGGCTCTCAGCTCCATTAATCAAGCAGTCTTTCTATACAACACAAGGAGACCGCATTTGTCTTTGAAGTATAAAACTCCAGAGGAAGTTCACCGGAAGGCCGCGTGATTTTTCCCCTCCTCCGGAGGATGGGAAAGGATTCCTGTAATCTTAAATGAACAACAAAAACACAAAAAAAGTGTCAACTTTATTTCAGGACTTGACCATTGAATGCCGGGCACTGTGATCTATACCCGGGAGGGACGCCCACAAAAATTATTTGGGGACCGGGTTGCCAAAAAAGCAAACTACCCTTAAAATCTTTTCCGGAAACAGTTAACACGTGGCCGGCAGACTGCAGTTTACCGTAAGAGGTTCCCGAAGGAGTTTCCGGAATTCCCCTGCACCAGTCAACTGGTGCTGCCTGCAATCCGGCCCACTCAAATGAAGAATTAAGTTCATCAGCATGCCTGTTGAAAGAGGCTGTTGGAGAGGAAATCTATGAGTCTAAGCAAAATAGCCCAGGCAATCGGAACATCAGCCACCATTAAATTAAACGAGACCGCCAATGCCCTGCGGGCCCAGGGAGAGCCCGTAATCCATCTCGGAGGCGGCGAGCCCAAGGGCAAGGCCCCGGAAGCAGCTATCAAAGCCGCTGCTGAAAAACTGCAGACCGGGGAAATCCGCTACACTCCAAGCGCGGGCATAATGCCCCTGAGAAAGGCTATCATTGAATACACCGGGACCCATTACAACCGGCAGCCCGCCCCCGGAAATGTCCTGGTCTCAGCGGGCGCCAAGCAGGCCATCATGATGGCACTGCAGGCCGTACTGGACCCGGGAGATGAAGTGATCTTTCCCGTGCCATACTGGGTGAGCTACCCGGAAATGGTCCGCCTGGTAGGAGGCGTGCCCATAGCAGTTCACCCGGAGCAGAACCCTGCCGAACCGACAATTGCGGAAATCAAGGCTAAAGTCACATCTTCCACCAGGGCCATAATGCTCAACAGCCCCAATAACCCGGCAGGAACGGTCCTCTCACGGAATTTCATTTCGGATGTTGTTGATTTCTGCGAAACCAGCGGCATCTACCTGATCATGGATGATATCTATCACCGGCTGGTTTTTGACGGAATCACCGCAGCCAACTGCTATGAATTCACCTCCAGGGATATTGATGACTCCAGGATAATCCTGATCAACGGTGTCTCCAAATCCTATGCCATGACCGGTTTCCGTATCGGCTGGGCAGTAGCTTCAAAAGAAGTTACTTCGGCCATGTCCCGCATCCAGAGCCATTTTTCCTCCGGCACCTCTGAACTTACCCAGTGGGCGGCGATCGGCGCCCTGGAGGGAGGCGAAGAAAGTGTTGTCCAGCTGCAGGCCACCCTGGAAAAGAACAGGAACCTCCTGGTAAGCCTGCTTTCCTCAATCAACGGTGTCAAGGTCAATAAGCCCGGCGGGACCTTCTACTGCTTCCCCGATTTCAGCGCTATCGAAAAGGATTCAGCGAAGCTGGCAGACTACCTCCTGAAAAAAGCCCAGGTGGTAACCGTACCCGGGATCGAGTTCGGGCAGGACAGCCACCTCAGGATCAGCTTCTGCGGGTCTGAAAATGACATCAGGGAAGGAAGCGAAAGAATCCGGGCCGCCCTGGAAACCTATTGACGATCGTGGCAGGTCCGATCCTCGGGCCTGCGAGCGAAAGCGAGCCGTAAACGTTGAGCTCATGGTGGCTGGAGATTCCAGCCACCATGAAAACTGCGAGCACAGCAGACGACGTCCCGTTCTACAACCCAGCGTCATTCCAGCCTCTTTCACCCAGGGTTCCGCACGACTTCGCAATGGCTACGCCCTTGCTCGTCTCGGCTCCACCCTGGGCTGCTATCCCGAGCCCAAGGGCTCAGGATTATCCGGACCTTGCGGCCCGGACTTGAGGAATGGCGCCTTTTGGCGCCGTTAATCCAGGAACTGAGAACTGAAGTTTGGTGGCGGCAGGCAGGGAGAAACAATCGCAAATCGGAAATTGACAGCCGGTTTGCCGGAGCATCCAGCCACAGCACATTTCAATTGACGGTTGAGTTACTCGTAGATCCACTTGAGAAGCTCTTTTTCCATTGCTTCCCTGGAATAGGGGGGACCGTAGTCCACTGTCCTGTTCTCCATCCAGAAGGTGGGGTCCGGCGGCTCACTTCCCCACGTCTTTCCGGCTTCATAAAAAATAAAGAGATCCCAGGCTTCAAATTCAGGGATGGCGAGATCCTCGGTGTAGGTCCTATACCCCCATCTCCACAGGTCCCAGTAGTGATGAACCCTCTTGTCCCGTATGTATTGCATCGAACGCCTGGTTACGGCTGAGGTATCAGTCTGCATCAATGGTCCCCAGAGAAGCATCACCTTCAGATCCCCGTCAGGATGCGCTTCCAGTATCTTCTGGATCTCCACCAGAGCCCTCAGGCAGTGGGGGCACGTCGGGGAAGTCACCACTACCAGCCGGTTGGTATCTGCAGCCCCGTTGAAATCATCAATGAATTCAGAGGCTTCAAAAGAAAGCTTCTGCAGGTCCTGGCCTGCAGAGGACACAGCTAGTGCTGTAAACAGAATCATCAAAGCCGGAATTATTCTCTTCATATCAGGTACCAGCTTATAAGAAACAGTCTCGAATATTCAAGATCCGGATTCACAAAAGCTTCTCCATTTTTCACGGGTGAGAAGGATTTCAAATCAGTGCCGGAATCGGGGTCGGGGTCGGCGTCGGTATCGGCGTCGAAAAAATGATGAGGCGGACCTGCATCTTTGGGGGCGTAGGCCGCCGGCCGGGGAATCGACCCCGA
>CAZOGT010000365.1:0-3090 GCA_964579015.1 uncultured Acidobacteriota bacterium
CTTTACCAGGTACCTGTTCCCCTGTAGTTTTTCGAGGTTGTAGGCCTTGGAGTATACGGCCTTGCCGGCATAAAACGGCATGCCCTGATCTTTCCAGGAGCCGAGTGAAAGTTCTTCGGGAGGCGTAATCTTCCACCCCCGCTCCCGGGATTCCAGGGAAAAGGGGCCCAGGAGGTAGACCGGCTGGAGTTCGGCAAGGATGTGCATGGGTGAGACGCTGATGGAAATGGTATTTCGCCCGGCTTTAACCAGGCTGCCGATCCTGAAGACACCAAAGGAGCGGTCCAGCCACCACTCGCCTTCCTCTGCAGTTGCCGGGTTTCCGTTCACCCGCACTTCCCAGATTTCCGGTTGCTCGACAACAGCCTCAAGGCCGGAAAGATCAGTCCCCCCGGCAACATCAAAATGGAAAGAGGCCTCGAATCCCGAATCTCCTCCGAAATCGCCCCTGTCCAGGATTTCAGTCCTGTACTGTACTGACCTGTTCCATGGATTATCCGCAAAACCATGGGCCTGGTAGATAAGGTCCGTAGCTTTATGGAAATAGATTCCACTGCTATTCTCCCCTTTTACCACCAGGTCACAGTAATCAAGGGTCATCATGTTGGGCTGTGATGGGGTGATCTTCACCCTGGTTTCCGCTTCCAGAATTTCTTTTTCCACTTTGCCGGGAGAAGGAGATTGAGCATTGGGCGCCGCCCTGTCCGAGGCATAAAGCAGCAGGCTGCCGGCCGGGGGAAGCTCGAACGAAATCCTGATGTACCCTTCCCTTTCCGCGGGGGTAAAGGCGCGGGGAAAGATGTCCCCCCGGAACAGGTCCATTTCCATCAATGACAACCCCTCGAGAGCCAAATCACCTGAGACGGCTTCATCCAGGCTGGAATTGACCAGGAAGACCACCTGCCCGTCATCGAGCTGACGGCGGTGGTGCAGTAGAAGCCCTCCCCCGCCTTCAGCAGAGAGCATGAAGTCCCCGGGAAGAATGAGATCCGAAACGCTCTCCAGGGAGGGAGCGGAAACCAGGTTTTCCCGGTATTTGCCCTTCCATCCCTCGAGTTCCGTATTCTCCAGCCCGTCAACGAATTCCGGCAGGCCGCCCAGCAGGATGACGGTGCCCCCGTTATCCAGGTACCCGGAAAGGAGCCTGAAGGTGGAGCTGTCCAGGTTGAGGGTATGCCGCGGAATTACCACTGCCTCATAAGCCCGTTCCCCGACGACAAAAGCCTTTCCCTCGACCCTCCCGTGGTCCCGGATGATATTTTCACATCCGAGGTCATATTCGCACTGCATTTCCTCCAGTCTGTCTGTAAGGTCCGTAAAGCTCTCCTGGATCTGCGGCATTCCGGGATTCTCATTACCGGGAGCCTCATACATCCAGGCGGTGGTGGTGGGTTCCAGAACCAGCACCCGGTTTTCCTGGAAACCGGAGGAAAGGGCCACGGACAGCCGGGCATAATAGTCCGACAGTGGCCGGTAATACTCCCACCAGGGATTATGGTAGGTGAAGGACTGGGGATAGTCATGCTTCCGGTCTCCCTTGAGGGTGACGTGTGAGAGGTGCTGGTTGAGAAAATTGACCCCCAGCACATACTGCCAGTCGCCGAGGCGCTTCATATCCTCAAATCTCAGCTCCCAACCGCCGCCGCCGTAGGTTTCACTCAGGGTGCGGTGGCGGCCAAGCTGGTTGGCGACGCTGCTCAGCTCTTTCACATTCCTGACATTGCCGAACTGGACCTTGCGCTCGAAGCGGTTGAAGAGAAGGTCAATGGCCGGGACCTGGTGCCAGGCATACATCGCCATGTTGTCAGGCCCGTGCCTGGAGCTGGGCCAGCCGTGTTCCCAGTAATGGCCGGTCCACTGCAGGTCGTGCTTTTCCGTGTATTCCCACCAGGGTTTGCTCCATCGTTCAATGAACAGGTCCAGCAGGACCGACTGATAATTATGCCGCACCTGCCGCCAATTTCCGGTCTCTTCAAAAAGAGAAGGAAGGCATGGCTCAAGGCTGTATCCCCACTTCTCCCTGAACCACTCAAAAAGGTCGGGAGTCCAGCGGACGGTCTCCCTGGAATTGGGAGTGGCAATATTCGGCTCATCCGTGAATACCCCGGGGACAACACCGGAGAAATCTTCTCCGGCAACCCTTTCGTACCCGGTCATGGTCACATCGATAAACTTTTCAGTTACTCCTTTCACCATCAGGTCAACATAGGAGAAGCCTCCATACCACTTGCTCTTCCCGTAGAATTCCTTCTCGAACAGGAGAAACTCCCCTTCCCTCTCCCCCGGAAAATCGGCACTCCCGGGATCAAAAACCTCGTATCCATCAGTTCCCTTCCGGTAAAGGACCAGGAAAGCCCCTTCCAGATCGCCGGGGCCCGGGCTGCTCACCCGCCTCATCTTCAGGCCCTGCCCCTGGTTGTAGGATTCAGGCATTTCAGCAGGCACATGCCCGCCGGCAAATCCGCTGGGATAGGAATTCTCATCATAGATCCAGGCCTCCATCCCCAGTTCCCGGCACCTGTCAACCGTGTACTTGACCAGGTCAAACCACTCATCGGAAAGGTATTCGGTTATCAGGCCGTAGCGGGGATGCATGAATACCCCGCCGATCCCCTTTTCCCTGAAATCCAGTAGCTGGAGGTCAATCTCCTCCCTGGTCATCCGGTCGTTACAGCTCCCGAAAGGAACGCTCCGGTATTCAACCGGAGGATCTGAGAACGGCTGCCCCATTTCACCAAGGGACATCAACCTTTCACCAGGTTCCGCGGTCACCTGGATAGCGCCGCCGAGGGCCAGGATGACAACAAACGACAACAAGCAGCACATTCTTTTCCCAGTCATGATTTTTTTCAACCTTTCCGCTGATTCCACCGGCCGGTTTCCCCGGCCTATTCAAAAAATCCATCAGGGGGTGTGTTTTCCCCCGGATAAAAATATTATGGTGTGAAAAGGCAGAAAAGTCGATAGGGTGAAGTGGTGAAGTCTCAAGTGAGATGTTCGAAGTTGTGTAAATCTGCGCTCCCGGCGCTGTTGCCCCCCTTCCCCAATTAACTCGGCGTCGGGGTCGGTATCGCTATCGGGGTCGATAAG
>CAZOGT010000366.1:0-3090 GCA_964579015.1 uncultured Acidobacteriota bacterium
TCTGCCCATGAGTTGAAGGGTGACTATGGATTCATGAACAACCGGATGGTCGCCATCGGGGTCAAGGGATGAAAGTCCCCGCCCGCTTCATTCTTTCCCTTGCAGGAACCCGGGACTCCGATTAATATTAGCCAATGAAGAGAAGACTCTGCCTGGTCCTAATGACAGTGTCCCTTGCTTCAGCCACCCTGCAGGCTGTTGAAGCAGTCAGGATCAATCAGCTGGGATACCTTCCTGAATCACTTAAGGTAGCTGTGTTCCTTTCATCGAAAGAGACAGATATCCCGGTTTTTACGGTCCATGAATCCCTTTCCGGTGAGGTGGTTTTTCAGTCTGGGACAAGGGCGGCCAAGGCCGGGAAGTGGGGAATGAAAAGCGCTTACCGCCTTGATTTTTCGGAGATTGAATCCCCGGGAGGATATTACATAAAAGCCGGCGCAACCCGTTCTCCGGATTTTCGGATAGATGCCGATGTTTATAGGGGTACTGCTGATTTTATCCTGAACTACCTGCGCCAGCAGCGTTGCGGATACAATCCGTTTCTGCGGTCTGCCTGTCATCAGCATGACGGGATTATAGTGGATCATCCGACGCGGACCGGGGAGGCAATAGATGTCACCGGCGGATGGCATGACGCCTCCGACTACCTCCAGTACTCCGCCACATCAATCAATACTGTTTTCCAGATGATGTTCGCCTTCGAGAAATTCCCCGGAATATATGGAGACAGGTTCAATGCCAGGGGTGAACCTGTCCCTAACCGTGTCCCGGACATCCTGGATGAAATCAGGTGGGGACTGGATTGGATGCTCAAGATGAACCCAGCCCCGGGAGAAATGTACAACCAGATCGCCGATGACCGCGATCATGTGGGCTATCGGCTTCCCAACCGGGACCAGGCGGATTACGGGCTGGGTAAACACCGCCCGGTCTACTATGTGACCGGAAAACCGCAGGGACTGTCGAAGTACAGGAACCAGTCAACCGGGGTCTCTTCCATAGCCGGGAAATTCGCCTCGGGGTTTTCACTCGGATCCCGGGTGTTCAGGGAAGAAGACCCCGGGTTTGCGGCAATGCTGGAAAAGAAGGCCCTGGAAGCCTGGGAATATGCCCTGTCTGACCTCGGTTATACCCAGACAGCCTGCAATGTTTCCCCCTACTTTTATGAGGAAAGCAATTTCGCCGACGACCTGGAACTGGCCGCTATCCAGCTGTTCTGTTTGACCGGGCAGCGGGAATACCTGGAGAAGGCAGCCGAATGGGGCAGGAAGGAGCCGGTTACTCCCTGGATGGAAAAAGGGGAGGCCGAGCACTACCAGTACTATCCCTTCATCAACCTCGGTCACTATTTTCTCATCCGGCAGGAGAAGGAGGAGTTTTCTGAATATTACGCGAAAGGCCTGGAATACCTGCGGGAGCGGGGGAGGGATGATCCGTTTTTCAATGGGCTGCCCTTCATCTGGTGCTCCAATAACCTTGCGGCAGCCGCGCTGACCCAGGCGCGGCTCTACGCTGATGCCACCGGGAACACCAGGTTTGAGGAAATGGAGGCCGCAATCCGGGACTGGCTGTTCGGCTGCAATCCCTGGGGAACAGCCATGATCTGCGGGCTTCCAGGCGTGAAGGATTCGCCCGTGCACCCTCATTCCTCCTTTACCGTCCTCCTGGGTGAGACTACCTATGGGGGCCTGGTTGACGGGCCGGTTTACAGCTCGATATTTAACAGCCTGATCGGGATAGAACTGACCAGGGAGGATGAATATGCCCCGTTTAACCAGGGCAGAGCGGTCTACCATGACGACATTGGGGACTACTCAACTAATGAGCCGACCCTGGACGGGACGGCCAGCCTCAGCTTTTACCTGGCTTTCCTCGAAACGGAGGGTCGGCGGCAGTCAGCTTCCAGCGGTTCGACAGTTAAGGATGACCAGGGAGCCGTAACGATGGAACCGAAGAAAACGGAGATTATTCCTGCCTCTACCGCTGACACCCTTTTTGATGGGGGAGAGCAGTTCCGACTAGACCAGTCCGGAGATGAAGAATTACAGATCGACTGAAAAAATTGTCACTGGGAGGAAGGCTTTTAAGCAACGACGCAAAGAGATTTATATGGCTCATGATGTGCGAAGTAAATTAGTCGATGCGATTCTCCGTCATATTGAAGCCGTGGAGCATTATTGCGCTTCCGCGGATGTTTCTCCCAACACTTCAGTGCATGAACTCCGGAAAATGTTCAAGCGATTGAGGGCCTTGACCAGGTTGTGCGAACACCAGTACGGCCGGAGCGGCAAACCCATTCGGGCAGGCTTCAAGCAATTTGGAAAACTGCTTTCACCGCTTCGTGAATCGTACATCAACGCCTGTCTTTTTGAACGGATACTGGTTGGGAGTAGAATCATCCCTGAGCCCGGGATAAAGAAGGTTGAAGAAAGACTGCGCCTGAAAAACAGGAGTCTATTGGAAAGCGGTTTCGGGGAGCAGGATATATGTGGGCTGATAAGGAATTTTTTTGCAGGTTTGGAACCAGAGTTGGAGAGTCTCGGGAACAGCAGGTTTTCCGGGTTTGACATTATCCGGGAATTGAACAGTTCCTACGCGGGAAGCTATACCTTTTTTAATAGTATGCCTGTCGATGTTTCCTCTGAAAAGCTGCATGCGCTGCGTAAAAGAACCAAACGGTTGTATTATCAGCTTGAGTTCATTCAGTTTTCAGATCCTGGACATTTCAAACCTAGAATCGAGCAGTTGGACCCGGTAAATGACCTTTTGGGCAACGACCATGATTTTTCGGTTTTTTTTCAAGAGATGCGCTCCCCGGATTACGGCTTAGATCCGGAAGAGACCATTGTCCTGGAAAACAGGGTAGATCAGCTGCGGGAGCGCAACCGGCTGGAACTGCGCCCCCTGCTAGCCCGGTTTTTTTCTGAATCCCCGGAAGAGTTTGGGTGGAAACTGGAACAGGTGGTTCGGAGTTGAGTCCCGCGTGAGAGGCTTCCTGTCCAGAAGAAAAAGACGGATATAAACCGCTACATGGATATCGTTACAGGGGACAGTCACAAGCTGTGCACTTCAGGGGACAGTCACCAACAG
>CAZOGT010000367.1:0-3076 GCA_964579015.1 uncultured Acidobacteriota bacterium
TTACGCCCGGCCTGGAAAAGGACAGCCTGATCCAGTTGGAAGAGTTGTTGACGGGTTACGGGAACCTGGTGGAGCTCTGGTTTGACATGAGTACCCCAACTTACCGGCAGAGCAGGTTATATGCTGACACCGTGCGCCGGATCCAGCCGGGATGCCTGGTCAGTGGTAGGGTCTGGAATCACCAGGGGGATTTTTCCGTGATGGGAGACAACCAGATTCCGGGCCTCGGAATCAGGGAGCCGTGGCAGAGCCCGGAAAGCATTTATCGCGAGACCTGGGGATACCGTTCCTGGCAGGATCGCAGCGACCTGGACGGAAGGATCAGGGAAAAGATCCGCCATCTTTCCCGGGTGGTTTCCCTGGGAGGGGTCTTCCTCCTGAATATCGGGCCCCGCGGAGACGGGTCAGTAGTGGAATTTGAGGCCGAAGTGCTGAAAGGGGTGGGTAAATGGCTCAAGGTCCACGAGGCTGCGGTGATGGGCACGGAGTCCCAGCCTTTTTATGAGCAGCTGCCCTGGGGGTATGCTGTCACCAGGGAGAGTTCCATCTATCTTCATGTCCACACTCCTCCCCGGGACGGCAAACTCCGTCTTCCCGGCCTGCAGGGGGACGTCAGAAGCGCCGGGTTGATGAGCAACGGCCGGGAACTGGCTTTTTCACGAGAATCTGGAGCCTGGGAAATAGATTTTCGGGACCCGGAAATGAGATGGCCTGTGGAAGTGGTCGCCGTAGAGATGGAAGGCCCTCCCCTGGTGCTTCCTCTGTATCCATCCCAGGTACATGAGGAGCACCTCAGGATTCCGCATGTCGAGGCCTACACCCGTTATGACAGGAACGGAAAGGGTTATTTTGAACAGCGAAAGGCCTCGGGTTACACCTGGGATTTTTCAGTTCCAGCGAGCGGTACCTATGAACTGCAGGTGGAGGTCTTCAGGCCGGAGCAGGAAATCTCCATTGAAATGATCTTTAACGGAGAGGCTTCTGTCCACGCCCTGAGGCCTGACGAAGCCAGGCGTGACATAATCCTGGTATCGACCGGCCCTTTTGCACTGGCTGCCGATGTTCCCTGCAGACTGACGATCCAGGCTCCGGATTATATTCCGGGCAAACCGGTTGGAGCTTTTCCGGCTGGGCTGAGAATCGTGCGAAGCAGGCCGGCGGCGCCCTGAAATGAAAGGTCTGTGACGGGGTTTTCGGATGCAGGGACGCCGATCTGTGGATCCGAGAATTGGTGAAATATTGAACTCGGGCCGAAGGCCTGTAACCTGGGGATGATTTACATGTGGGACCAAAGATACAGCGTTGAAGAATATGTTTACGGGACTGATCCCAATGATTTCCTGGTAAGTGCTGCCGGCCGGATTCCCCGGGGCGGGAGAGTTCTCAGCCTTGGAGAGGGAGAGGGGCGCAACTGTGTCTATCTTGCCGGGAGGGGTTGTTCGGTAACCGCCGTGGACCAGTCATCCGTAGGGCTGAAGAAGGCCGAAAGGCTGGCCCGGGAGAATGGGGTCTCCATTGAGACGGTTACAGCCGATCTTGCCGAGTACCGGATCGAACCTGATTCCTGGGACGGGATCATCTCTTTTTTCTGCCACCTGGACCGGGATGTCCGGCGCCGCGCCTTTGGCCAGGCAGTCCGGGGGCTTAGGCCCGGGGGAGTATTCATCCTGGAGGCCTTCACCCCGGCCCAGCTGAAATATGATACCGGAGGGCCCCGCAGCCTGGAACTGCTGATGACCGCTGCAGAGCTGAAGCAGGACCTGGCCGGGCTCGATTTCCTGGTGGCTGAGGAACTGGAACGGGAGGTTCGGGAAGGGCTTCACCACAAGGGGACTGCCGCCGTAGTGCGGATACTGGGAGAAAAAATTGACGATTGTGGCATAAGCTTCCAGCTTATGAATTTGCCATCCTCATCATCCTCGAAAAATGGGTAAGCCCCCGGAGTGGGAAATCTTGAAGTGAGGAGTGCCCGGTAGCATAATGGTTGTCGCATGAAACATGATAGCGCCTGGGAAAGGGTCTGGGAACTGGTCCGTGGGATACCTCGCGGCAAGGTCATGACTTACGGCCAGATTGCGATATTGCTGGAGCCGTTGTCGGCCCGGGCCGTGGGCTGGGCAATGAACAACTGCCCCGGGGATGTGCCCTGGCACAGGGTGGTCAATGCCAGGGGGGGATGCTCGACCGACAAGAGGCCGGATATTCCACCAGGCCTGCAGAGGGCCCTTCTTGAGAAGGAGGAGGTAGTTTTCAGGGATGATGATACCCTGGACCTTGATCGATATCGGCATTTACCATAGGTGAAATGTGAGATTCCGGGCGCAGTTTGCGGCTTTCAGCTGTCCCAGGGGGGGCAAAAATTTTGTCTGAAAAATGTGAACTTGAATCAGAAAATGTGTATACTGGGCATCCTTTAAAAGAATTTTAATGTTTTACATATAAACAGGATTGTCGAAGGAGGTTGGTCATGGCCAGAAGATGCCCCTTTACAGGTAAAGGACCAATGGCAGGCAACAATGTTGCCCATTCAAATAAAAGAACAAGAAGACGGCAGTTACCCAATATCCAGACTAAAAAGATATTTATTCCGGAAGAAAACCGCTGGGTCAGGCTCAAGCTTTCGACTCGCGCCTTAAGGACCATAACGAAAAAGGGCCTGCTGAATTACCTCAGGGAAGAAGGACTGAGCCTCAAACAGGTTCAGGCGTAAAGGATACATGTCATGAGAGAAAAAATCAGATTAGTATCAACCGCAAAGACCGGGCATTTCTACACAACTACAAGGAACAAGGCCAACATGTCCGGAAAGATGGAAATCAAAAAGTATGATCCCGTGGTACGCAAGCATGTGCCTTACAAGGAGCATAAGATCGGGTAACGAGGCCGCAACCTGCGGCGATGTTTTTAGAGAATTCATGAAGCCTGGAATGATTGGTCATTCCGGGCTTTTTTTTGGCGCGGAGGGAATGAGCAGAGATCGGTCAATAATCCGGCTGGTTCTGAATTTCAGTTATCATACCCCCCAAGCCTTAGCCCGCATTTCTCACCAGCTTGCTACTGCGGCGGCTAATACATC
>CAZOGT010000368.1:0-3070 GCA_964579015.1 uncultured Acidobacteriota bacterium
CTCCGGCGGGCCGGGCTGTCGATGATCCTGTCGATGTTTCCCCGGTCCAGGTCACCGGCCCATATGGGATTGCTGCGCGCGGTGTCATCCGGAAAGTAGAGGACCATGCCCGGCAGTTTGGGCAACAGCCCTGGATCGAAATGGACAGCATCCGGCTTGCTGATATTCACCAAAATGTTAAGCAGCCCGCCTCCTGAACGTGAGTTTTCCTGCAGCCTGCTGACCAGCTTTTCTTCCTCCCGGGAGAAATCGGATTCATGGTAGATGTCCAGGATATATTCCGAGGGCTCCCAGCGCTCCAGGGCGTACCTGAATACCGGAATGTTGCATCCCAGAATTATTCTTTCCAAAGGCACTGACGTTAACATCATCAGTATCAGGTAGAGAGCCGGTTTCCTATTCATAATTGAAATATAAGTATAGTTCATTACCACAACAGACTGAAGGAGTGATTATTGTTCGGCTCGCTGCTGCTGTCCCTTGTGTTCGGGCTTGACAGGTAGAATAATGGAGAATCAGGATCATTATCGACGGCAGGAGCATTCATGGGTAAGAGGGTTGTGGTTATCACCGGTGCGGATAACGGGATCGGGCTGGGCATGGTGAGGTCTCTTTTGTCATCAGGAAAAGACCTGGTTGCGGCGCTCGATTTGAGTGATGCCGGCCTTTCCGGGCTATATGAGAAGTATGCCGGATGCTTAAGGATTCACCTCTGCGACGTGACTGATGAGGATGCGGTCGGGGAAGCGGTCGAGAACACGGCAGCTGAATGGGGGAGGATAGATATCCTGGTCAATAATGCCTGCCTTGCAGTGTTCGGCAGGTTTGAGGACAAGAGTTTTTCTGATACCCGGAGGGAGTTTGAGGTGAATTATTTCGGGAGCCTTAACCTGGTCAGGGCCGTATTGCCCCACATGAAAAAGGCGGGGCGGGGAGTCATCCATAATGTAAGTTCCGGTGTCGGGCTCACGGGTTTTCCCGGCATTTACGGGTATGCATCCACCAAAGGGGCAATTGAAGCCCTGACCCGTACCCTGGCAATTGAACTTGCCCCTTTGGGAATCAGGGTCAACCTCATGCATCCTCCCCTGACCAGGACGAACTCTTCAGCTCCCCTGGGCATCCCGGAGCAGGCCATGGACAACCCGGAGCGGGTCGGCCGGCGCATGGCCGGAAGAATCGGGTCAGAAAGGCAGGTGATTACACCGGACTTCGTGACCGGAGCCGGCCTCTTTTTCAGCCGCCATTTCCCCGGAATCATGGGCCGGATGCTGGCCAGAATGACTGAGAAAACGAGAAAAGAAGGAGTCCCGTCGTGAGTAAAACTCTGCTTGTACAATACCGGATTATGGGAAGTGAGACTTTCAGAACAAGCCTGCTTATTATCCTTTTCATGGTTTCGGCCTCCCGATTCGTTCCGGCTGAAACTCTGTGCTCTCCAAATGGAGAGATTGAACTTACTTTTAATCTCCGTGATACCGGAGGGATGGAGAACGCCCCGGTTTACGAACTTTCCTGGAAGGGTATACCGGTACTGGAGGCATCCAGGCTCGGGTTTGATTTGCAGGACGGCAACTCCCTGACCGGGAACTTTGAAATTATCGGCACGGAGAGGTCATCTCAAAATTCCTCCTGGAAACCGGTATACGGAGAACGGTCCGAAATCCGGGACCACTACAATCAACTGCTGGTTCAGATGGTGCACACCGGTCACCCGGTATACACGGTTAACCTTTATTTTCGATGCTATGACCAGGGGGCTGCCCTGCGTTACGAGTTCCCGGGAAAAGACACCAGGGGAGAAATCGCCATCCGGGAGGAGGCCACTCGCTTCAGGTTCACCGGAAATCATGATGCCTGGTGCGCATACACGGCCCAGGGAGAATATGAGAAAAAGAAGATCAGCGACATGGGTGCCGGGGTGGAGAGGCCCCTGACCCTGAAGATGGGCGGGCAGAGGTATGCTGCTCTTGCCGAAGCCGGACTGGTTGACTATGCCCGGATGAAGCTGGCCCGGTCAGCCGGAGATTCGAGGACCATAGTCAGCCAACTGGACGGGGATGTTGTCTCTCAGTTGCCGATGCGGACGCCCTGGCGGGTTGTGATGCTTGCTGAAAGCCCGGGGAAGCTGCTGGAAAACAATGATCTTATCCTGAACCTGAATGAACCGTGCGCCATTGGAGACACTTCCTGGATCAGGCCTGGTAAAGTCATTCGGGAAGTGACGCTCACCACTGAGGGAGGAAAGGCCTGCGTTGATTTTGCCGCGGCCCATAACCTGCAGTACATTGAATTCGATGCCGGCTGGTACGGGCCCGAGTACAGCGATGATTCGGACGCCCGGACTGTGACGGTCGATCCGGAGAGGTCTCCCGGTCCCCTGGACCTTCCGGAAGTCATCAGCTATGCCGGGGATAAGGGGATTGGAGTAATCCTTTACGTCAATCGCCGTGCCCTGGAAAGGCAGATGGAGGAAATCTTCCCCCTCTATGAAAGCTGGGGTATCAAGGGTGTGAAATTTGGTTTTGTCCGGGTCGGGCCCCAGGAGTGGACCGACTGGCTGCACCGGGCGGTCAGGCTTGCTGCCGAACACCGGCTGATGGTGGATATTCATGATGAGTACCGACCGACCGGTTACAGCCGCACCTACCCCAACCTTATGACCCAGGAGGGTATCGGCGGGGATGAAACCAGCCCTGAAAACAGCCAGACCCTAACGACCCTATTCACCCGGATGATCGCCGGCGCGGCTGATAATACGATCTGTTACTACAGTCCCCGCGTCAGTGAACAGGCGACCCATGCTTATCAACTGGCCAAGGCGGTCTGCCTTTACAGCCCCTGGCAGTTCCTCTACTGGTACGACCGCCCGCCCGGTTCGCCGGGCGGCAAGGGCGGGGCCGGGGGCGTTGAAAACGTGATCGGAGACGAACCTGAGCTTGAGTTTTTCGATGCAGTGCCCACGGTATGGGATGACACCAGGGTGATCCACGGGGAGATTGGGGAATACGCAGTGATCGCCCGGCGTTCTGGTGAGGAATGGTTCATTGGGTGCATGAACAGCGAAGAA
>CAZOGT010000369.1:0-778 GCA_964579015.1 uncultured Acidobacteriota bacterium
TGTTCATAAGCTGTTCATAAGCTTGAAGCTTATGCCACAGGAAGCTTATGCCACAGGGGACAGTCACCAGAGAAGGAACGCCATAAGCTGGAAGCTTATGCCACGGAAGCTTATGCCACGGGGGCTTATGCCACGCCGGCCCCGATTTAACAACCTTCTCACCCGCGAAAAATGGGGAAACTTCCGTTTTATGTCTGGTTGACATCCTAGAATGAAACCGGAATGCATTGGTCACCAACCGTCGGCTGGCCTGCATGTTCCGTCCGTCCCGGCTGCGGCACAATCCCCCGGCCGGCTTTGGCGGAGCAGCGGGATGGAATCCCTTTTTCCGGCTGCGCATTCCATGCAGAATGCGGGCCGGGGAAAAATTAATCTGTCGGAGATCGGAGTATGAATAAAGGCCGGGCTGCTA
The DNA here is from genome assembly GCA_964579015.1 of uncultured Acidobacteriota bacterium. Taxonomy (GTDB): domain Bacteria; phylum Acidobacteriota; class UBA6911; order RPQK01; family JAPXNP01. The sequence continues at coordinate 413 of CAZOGT010000369.1, forward strand.
TCGTTGATGTCGAGACGACCGGGATTTCCGGGAGGGATGAAATCATTGAAATAGCGGTCCTGCTTTTTTCTTTTGACCGGGAAACAGGACTCTTTCTGAGCAGGGATGATTATTACCAGGGGTACCAGGAGCCTTCATTTGAAATTGACGCCGGCGCCACCGCCATCCATGGTCTTACCAGGGAAAACCTGCGCGGGAAAAATATTGATAAAGGAAAAGAGAGAGAACTGCTTGGCGCGGCGGAACAAATCATCGGAGATGCTCGCTAACCCCGCCTGCCCGCGGAGGGTGTCTTCCATTTCGACCAGTTCGAACAGGTTGTCGAGGAACCACGGGTCGATGCCGGTCAGGTCGTGGATTTCGTCG
>CAZOGT010000369.1:788-3060 GCA_964579015.1 uncultured Acidobacteriota bacterium
TGGGAGCGGCGGAATTCCTGGTAGCCCATAACGCCGTATTCGACCGGGGGTTCGTGTGCAAATCCTTCCCGGAGTTCTGTGACAAGGAGTGGCGCTGCTCAATGCGGTCCATCAACTGGATTGCCGCGGGATGCGAAAACAAGCAGCTGCAGACAATCCTGGCCCATCACAAGATCATTCCCACCAGGGCCCATTCCGCCTATGACGATGTGGACTGCCTCTATGAGCTCCTGGCAAAAAAGGACCGAAAAACCGGCAGGCCCTACTTTGCGGCAGTGATGAATGCGCCCCCGGTGAAGACAAGAGCCGAGATGGTGAGGGAAGCCGGGACAGGCAAATATCTTTATGGGATTTACGTGGACGAGTGGGAGGAATGGATGGCCTCCTATCTGAAATGCGACGGTAAAACAAGGCAGCGAAGGTGGAATTCCTTATCCCCGGACCGGCAGGACTACCTGAGGGAGGAGTACGGGGTCAGGGAACATGACACCCTGTTCAGCTGACCGCCCTCCGAAAGGATGCTCTGTTCGCAGGCTCTCATCGTTATCAGCGTTTCATCCCGAAGGCCATTACCGGGGCGCCCGGGTAGGAAAGAGCGTGGTCCGTCTGCCCGAGGACGATACCCTCATTCAAAGCCCGGATTGATTCAATTCTTTTCCCGAAGGCATTATAAATGTCCGCGATCTTTTCGCCTTTTCTTACCTGGTCACCCGGTTTTTTCAGGAAGCGGAGAATACCGCTACGGGAGGAATAGGGGAACGGGGAGTAAAGAAGAACGTCATTCCTGTAGTTTTGAGGAATAGTGTACCCGGTCATATCCATCCTTGAATCAACCATTTCAAGTTCATAAAGAATATTCCAGATAACGTTTATGCCGGTCTCGATATTTTTCTCGTTGATGGTGTAGGACTCCCCCAGCTCGAGAGTCAGGGCCGGGATATCACGTTTGAGTAAATTATGGGAAAGAGATGATGTAATGATCTCCGTATCCAGGATATTGACAAGCCCGGTTTTGCGGGCGAAAAAGTTGATCCTGCTGGAAACCTGACTCGACATGGGTATGTTATCCGTGAGTACGTACGGAATTGATTTGGTCCAGTCATTGTGCAGGTCAAGGACCAGGTCCGGGCCGGTGTCGGTAATGGAATCGAAAATTTTCAATGCCATCCTCTCGGCCAGGGTACCGTTGGCTTTCCCGGGAAAAGAACGGTTAAGGTCTTCCTGGCTCAGGGAGACATTACGGGAAATGTTTTCAAATCCAAAAGGATTCATCAGGGGAAAAGCGTGAAGGCTTCCGCAAAGCAGGCTGTCTCGAAGCTTCTTGAAGATTTCATGAATAATGACTGTTCCGCCGACTTCATCTCCATGCATGCATCCCGTCAGCCAGACAAGCGGACCGGGAATGCTGTTTTGAATCAGCATGTGGGGAAGCCGCCTCCTGGAAAGATCGGATCCGCTCAGAATTTTTATGAAACTGTATTTGACTGAGATCTGCCCGGATGTTCCCATCTGATTTTCACTTCCTTATACCTCGGTAAATATATACCCCTTTGAGGATACCTGGATTTATTTTTGTCCTGATTTATTGCATCTCGGTGTTTGGGTCGATTTAAAAACCTTCTCACCCACGAAAAATGGGGGTAACTCCTGCTGGGAAAACCTTTGAAATCTTAAAGCGTATGTGATCATGGACACATTTTTCATAATGATTTCAGGAGAGAATCTACTTGAGACGACAGCCTGATGTATGACCCGACGTGATGCCGGAGAAAATCGGAGTTGATAATCAGGCTTCTCCTTTCTTCATGCCTTGTAATGATGTTGTCTCCACGCAAGGGGCCGGGATGGAAACTTGTTTTTGTCCCGGCCCCTCTATCAATCCCCCATGATGAGTTTGCGTTTCTGACCCTTGCTGTTTCAGTCAGGTACCGATTCAGTCCTGACTCAATCCGGAATGGTCGAGATTTTTTGTTTCTTCTGCGGTTATAATTGAACTGTTACCTGGCGATTGAGACTGGAAGGCATCGGCTCATGGATGAACAAGGGGACCGTTCAAATAAGGCTTTTCCGCTCTTCGTGGTATCAGGAGGCGTCGGGGCATCGGGAGAACAGCTGGCCCGCACAGTCCTGGCCCAGTTCGAGCAGTCAAGGGTGGATATCGAAATTTACCCGAAGGTGCGTACCGCCGAGAGGGTATCCAGGGTCTTTCACAAAGCGGCGTCACGCAATGCCCTGATTCTGCATTCCTTTGTCGACCCTGAACTTCGCCGCA
>CAZOGT010000370.1:0-3044 GCA_964579015.1 uncultured Acidobacteriota bacterium
GTTGCCCCTATTTAGGAGTTGCCACTTTAAATCGGCGTTGGCCCCCTGTTAGCCCAATTTAGCCCAATCGGGAACTTCTTAACTCCGATTTTAGGGGGTTTTTCAACGATCTGACATAAGCTGGAAGCTTATGCCACACTCGTCAATCGTCAATCAACTAGGTCCACCAGAATTCAAACCTTACGGGCCTGCCCCCGGCCAGCTGCTCCACGGCCCTGGTGTATGCCTCCTGCTGCAGCCGGTAGCTTTCAGGCATAACCGCAGGCTTTGCCCCGGTTTTGAAGTCAACGATGGTTATCGCGTCATCCTCTTCCAGGAGCAGGTCCACTACCCGGTACTGGACCTCTCCCTGAAATTCAACCATCACCGGGAACTCCCTGGCAATGATCCTTGCGGCCCGGACCCTGTCCCGAAGGGGAACACCCTGCTCATCGAGGGTTTCTCCGGAATAGAAGCGCCCCAGGATCGCCTCCGCCCTGTCCACAACCGCAGGATCTCCGGGAGGGGGGTCCATGATCGAAGCCAGGGATTCCAGCTCATCACGATCCGGGCCGGGATCAGCTATATGCACTTCAAGATAAAGGTGCACCAGGGATCCGGTTTCCCTGCCTGAACCCCCAACAACCGGGCTGACAGCCGCTTCAGGGTATTCACCCGAAGACACGCCCGGCGAAGCTTCAACATCCCTGTTGCCGTCAGGGAAAACGGGTCCTTTCGGGGTCTCACTCCGGTGCGGCAGTATGCCGGCCAGGCGATTTGACCAGACAGCCCAATAGGCAGCCGGGTCTGTCTCTCCGGGCCCATCCGGAACGGGAGGCGCTGTCCCGGGCCCGCTTTCCTTCCAGGTGCTCGTCAGAAGCATCCTTTTCCCGCAGGCCGACTGCCTGTATTCCTCCACAAGCCGGAGAATATCAGTCCTGTTCTTCCTGGAAATGACCCCTGCCGGAGTGATCATCATCAGCCGCTCACGGGGACGGGTTGCGGAGACGTAGGCCAGCCTCCTGGCCTCCATGCTTTCCATTTCCCGGTTCAGTTCCACGGCCTCGGGATAATTGGCGGTTTCCAGGGCCAGCTCTCCCCAGCTGAAACTGAACGCACTGACCCGGAAGCCATGCCTGTCAGGAAAATCGTAGACCGGTTTTGTCTGGTAGCTCTGCGGTATACCCAGGCTGGATTCCAGCAGGGAAGACCAACTGGCAATAATCACAAACCTGCCTTCAAGGCCCTTGGCCTTATGCATGGTCATCACCCTGACCGCACAGACGCTCTCATCTGATAATGAGACATCCTCGGAGAACCCTTCCTCCGGCAGTTTAGAATAAACGGCCTTTTTCCTTTCCCCCAGCAGCCAGGCCAGGGGAGCGACAGCTGCTTCGATACAGACCTTCCTGAAGTCTTCCAGCACTTTCTTTATCCGGGCAAAGGTTATACCCTCAAGGTCCCAGTCCCGGTGGTAGGCTTCAGCGGGAATAAGGCCGTCAACCATCCTGATCCATTCCTCAAGGTTCAGCGAGCCGGTAACCTGTCCGGCTTCTTCCCCTCCCACTAATTCAAGGCTCTCATCAGCATTGAATTCACCGGAACCTTCCTGAACAGGTTCAGGCCCGGCTCCCCTGAATTTCACGGCTGCTTCAACAATGGCTTTCAGCCTGGAGCGGACCCCACCATCCACAAAATCAGGGAGCGGACTCCGCCCGGCAAACACTCCTACAGGATCAGACTCCCTGAAAAGCCGAAAAATTTCAGCATCACTGAGACCGACTATGGGAGATTTAAGGGTCGATGCGACGGCCAGGCTGTCAAGCGGGTCCAGCATGGCAATAAGCAGGTTAACCGTATCCACGACCTCCGTGTTCATCTGGAACGTCCTGCACCCGCTCGATATTACCGGCACCCCTGCTTTCTTCAACACACGGATAACAGGGTCGAGTTCCTTGTAACTCCTGCAAAGAACCAGGATATCCCGGTAGGAACGGCTCTTTTCAGGTCCAGTCAGGGGATCGTCCTCCATGTATTCCCGGATTGCCCCCAGCACGGCCCTGGCCACTGATTCTCTCTTCTCAAGGGCCTTATCATTATCCCGCCCCGTATCCACAAACCTCCATTCAGGTACAGGACTCAGGGAAGGCTTGAAGGCCAGCAGGTTCTCATTGCCCCGCTCCAGATCCATCAGGCTGGTAAAAAGGTTATTGGCATGATCAATGATCCCGGGCTCACTCCTGAAACTGGTGCGGAGCCTGATATGGTCCACCGGCCTGCCGCACTTCACCCGTTCCTGAAAATTCTCCTGGAAATCCTGTACTCCGGCTACGTCGGCATTGCGGAACCTGTAGATGGACTGTTTCACGTCACCGACAAAGAAGCCCAGCACCTCGCGCTCAGTTTCCCCAGGCCTGGTAAGCAGATTCCTCAAAAGGCCCAGCTGGTCAGGATCGGTATCCTGGAATTCATCAACAAGGACCGCCCTGAGCCTCGAATACTCACGGGCCTGTACCTCCGGGAAAGAACCGAGGAGTTCGGCAGCCATGCTGATCATGTCATCAAAACTCACCAGCCCGGTCTCACTGACAAGGTTTTCCCGCCCCCATCTCACAAACTCGCCCAGCAGCCTCCTGAAGGCCTGCCAGGCCTCAGGGCTGTCGACCTTCAGCGCCTGTACCAGGGCAGTCCTGTAGAGGCCCCCGTACTCCCGCAGCCGGTCCTGGTGAGTATCAGGAAGTTCCGACATGATCTCAAGCAGGGTCTTGCTGACATGTTTTCCCTCCACGAACATGTATTCCTTATGTTCTCTCAGCAGTGCCGCTATCCTGGTCCAGCTCCCCCTGGCCCCCTCTCCAGCTCCGTTGATCAGCGCCAGGAAATCTCCGGCAATCCCTTTAGCCTTGGATATTCTCCCTTTCCGCGGCATCAAATTGCGGCACCAGGCCTCGAGAGTCTCCAGGCATTCTTCTGGAGAAAGGCCGCCTTCCTCTCCGGATTCAACGAAACGGTCCAGCTCCCCGGCCAGCCAATCCCTCAGGATGCACTGCCTGCAAATGGACTTG
>CAZOGT010000371.1:0-3029 GCA_964579015.1 uncultured Acidobacteriota bacterium
TTCATTGCTTTCGAAAACTCTAAGATGTAGCGAAAAAAACTTCGCAAACCATGTTGCTGTGCAGCCTGGTTCCGGGTTCAGGTCTTTGAGCAACTATCTTTCCCGTCCCTTGATAACTGAGTTTCAGGTCCAGGGTGGAACAGGTTGCAGCAGCTTCCCTCAGCGAAAGTCCGATCAGGTTTGGTACAGTCTGCCCTGAGAAGGGAGTTATTTCCGGGATCGCTGCCTCTTCAGGGATAATGCCTGAATCTTCATCAATTGTTTCCGTTTCCCCGTAGGTGTCGGGCAGGGGCTCCATTGCCGCCATCTCCAGGTTTGGCCGGGAACCAGGAAGCCTGTCTCTCGGCACATCCAGAAAGAGCAGGGAATTTTCCATGATTTCCTTGAAGGCCGGTGCCGCCACCAGGCCTCCGAAGATGTAGCCTTTTGGTTCATTGATTACCACCAGGGTAATCAGCCTGGGGTTTTCCACAGGTGCGAATCCGATGAAGGAAGCGTAATACTTGCGTTTCGAGTAGGCTCCGTCAATAAATTTCTGGGCAGTGCCTGTCTTTCCTCCGGCAGTCCATCCGTTCAGCTGGGCCTTGGTTCCCGTCCCTTCCATGACTACGGTTTCCAGGATACCCCGCATTGCCCTGCTGGTTTCAGCGCTGAGCACCCTGCTTTTTTCAATATCTGTCTCAGTCATGAGGTTTCCCTGCGGGGTAAGTACTCTCTTGACTACATGCGGTTTTACCAGGAACCCCCCGTTAATGACTGAGGCTACGGCCCTGATCAGCTGCAGGGGAGTGACTGAGAGTTCCTGCCCGATTGATATTCCGCAGGGTGAAAGAAGTGACCACTGGCTGTCGGGCCTTACCAGGCCCGTTGCTTCCCCGGGCAGGTCTATGCCGCTTTTTTCTCCGAACCCAAAGGATTTTACATATTGGTAAAGAACCTTTTCATCAAGCCTCTTCCCGAGCTGAACGGTCCCGATATTACTGGACTTCACCAGTATCCCGGAAAAGGTAAGGGTCCCGTAATCATGGGTTGCTTCCCTGTAAACCTTTCTTCCGCACACCGCCTGACCTCTCGAGCAGTCGATTTCCTCATCCAGGGATGCCTTGTTTTCATTGAGCACCGCAGCCATCGTAAGGATTTTGAAGGTGCTGCCCGGCTCATAAGCATCGAGAATTGCCCGGTTGCGCTGGGCCTGGAGATCGGCTTTTCCCGGCTCATTGGGGTTGAAGAACGGATAGGAGGCCATTGCCAGGATCTCCCCGGTTTCCGGGTCCATGACAATGGCTGAGCCGTCCAGTGCCTGATGCTCTTCAACGGCCTTTTTCAATGCCTTTTCCGCGTAGTACTGGATATCCCGGTCAATGGTCAGAACCAGGCTGTGCCCCATTATGTTGTCCGGTTCGGGTTCCCTCCAGACGCTGTTTCGGTGGCTGTCCACCCTCACCGCCAGTTTGGCGCTGGTGCCCTTCAGGAGCGAGTCATACCTGTATTCCACTCCTCCCTGGCCCTTTTCGTCTACGTCCACCAGGCCAAGGAGTTGACAGGCCAGGTCATCGAACGGGTAGATCCTGGCTTTTTCCGGTACTGTTATCACCCCCGGAATGCGCCTCCCCATGATTTTCTCCGCTTCAGTTGGATGAAGGTCCCTTTTGATGTAGACAAAAGGCTTGTCAATGGACAGCCGTTCCAGCACCTGGGATTCAGGCAGGGATGTTGCCTCTGAGATTTGCCGGGAGACTTCAAGGAGGTTTCCCACCTCTTTTTTCTGTATGGCCAGAGATTCGACATCTATTGTTGTGGCGAGGGGCTCCAGATTGCGGTCCAGGATTTCCCCTCTCTTTGCATGCAGCAAAGCATATCCGTTCTGCTGGAAGGCCGCCCTGCTACTGTATTCCTCTCCTTTGAACCCCTGGATGTAAATCAACCTCAGGCATATGCAGGCACTCCAGAAAAAAAAGAATCCTATCAGCAACAGCAGCCTGTTCTTATTTCTTCCCTTTCTGTCGAAGATTCTGTCCAGGTCAATCATTCCATCCACTCTCCATTGCTTTTAATGAGATCGGCGTAAAGGTTGGAAGAACTGTAGCCGGTGGAGTCATCAATAATCAGAAAGCCATCGGAATTTGCGCTGGTGAGGCCCATGGCGAGGGCGTTGGCTTCGATTTGCCGGGGAGAAAGAAGCTGGCTGTATTCCACCTGCAGGCCCGCGATCTCTTTGCGCAGCGCGGAAATCTCCTTCTGGATTTCATTGGTGTTACTCTGCAGGTCGAAAATCATGTTGTTCAGGTATGAATAGAATAGAAACGGGAGAATCAGCAGTGAGACAAGCACGATATGCCGGAAGAGCTGGTGCGCTGTAAGTTTATGTTCCCGTCTATTCAGAAAATCCTGGTTATGCAGATCCATCATCATCTGATTTCTCCTTGGTTCCGGGCCTCTTTGATACGCTTCACAGCCCTTAGCTTGGCACTTCTTGCCGCCGGGTTGTTCCTGACTTCATCTTCATCCGGAATAATGGGTTTCCTGGTGAGAATATCTATCCTTTTTATCCTGGGGCACCTGCACATATCAGCCGGCTTAAAACAAATGCATCTGCCGGCTTCAAGCTGAAACCGCCGTTTGATAATCCGGTCCTCCAGGCTGTGAAAGGTAATTATCAGAAGCCTTCCATCCTTGCTGAGCCTTTCAATTGCTTCAGAGCAGAACTCCCCAAGGCCTTCCAGTTCCCGGTTTACTGCGATTCTCAGCGCCTGGAATGTCTGTGTTGCGGGATGAATCCTTTCCTTATAGGCCGGGAGTCTTGGTTTGACTCTGACCACCAGGTCCGCCAGTTCAGAGGTTGTGCTGAATTTTTTGCTTCTCCTTTGTTCAACAATTCCGTTGGCAATACGCCTGGCAAAACGCTCTTCCCCGAAATCCTTAAGGATGGCTTCCAGTTCGACGGCTGAAAGTCGATTGACCAGGTCTGCAGCAGATTCCGGTTCGCTCCGGTCCATGCGCATATCCAGAGGGCCGTCATTCATGATACT
>CAZOGT010000372.1:0-3018 GCA_964579015.1 uncultured Acidobacteriota bacterium
GATGTCTATAAATCCGGGTGAAACCGCCATCCGGTCCCCGTCTATGATGGTGTCCGCTGTGGCGTTTCCCAGGTTTTCAATCGCCGCTATCCTGTCGCCTGTAATTCCGATGTCGGCTCTGACGGCCTCTCCGCCGCTGCCGTCTATCACCATTCCATTCTTAATGATGATATCGAACCGGTTACCGGCTTCGTTGACCCGGTATCCGCCGGTAATCCAGCCGGCACCCAGCATCCCAACAGTTCCGGCGGATACGGCCTTCCCGAAATCCCGGCGGGTCAGGTTTCGACCCTGTACAGTTTTACCGTCATTCTTAAAATTCTTATCCTGGCTCATCCCAAAAATCCTCCCCCTGGAGTGCTGACCGCGCCACCGGAAACAGGTGAATATCAATATAAACAATTGCTGCCAATTAATTTATGACTTTTTCCAGTATAGCCCCTGGGAGCATGAGTTTCCAGATAAAACAGGCACAGGTGTCCCGGTGGGAAAAGGCTGATTCTGCCAAAGCAATTACCACAGGCGCCGGTAAACCATGTACAATGAGTATTCTAAGTACAGATTAATCCCTCGGCTTGCTTCCGGTTCCAAGTGCCATTCGACATATGGAAGTCCCACTTTGAATCAACGAGATCAGGATTGAATTCTGATGAAAGAGTGGAAAAATGAGGCTGGGTCTCCTTGTCGGATATTTCCCAAACATAAATGACGCCAGGCGAACGATCTGGATGCTTGAAAAACGGGGGTTTTTCAAAGCAGCATTACTGCACAAGAGAGCTGACGGGCGGCTGCAAACGCTTGATCCGTTTCTGCGCTGGCAGTTTCTGGGTTTATTCTTCCTTGCCTCCCTGTTTTCCGCTCTTACCTGGACAGCACTGTTTTTTTTCCCGTTTGCCAGGCTGGAAAGCCAGCCTTACCTGGGGCCATTGCTTATAGCTGTTGCCGCGTTGACCGGCTTGGCCCTCGGGCGGGTCCTGATAAATCGGTCCAGATATGGCATTGACAGAGCTTTGTTGGCGGAGTATGCCAAAACGCTTCTGTCTGAAGAAACGGTCCTTTTGCTGCAGGCCCGGGTTGCTGATCTGCATTTACCCCTCTCACTGATCCTCGCGGATGCCGAGACGCATGCCGAGACGAGCCCGGTCGTTTTTATCAAGAACACGTCATTGGACAGGATGGGAGGGACTCGCCCTGATGGTCATGGCCATGATAACGAGGGCGTACAGCCGCCTGGTCGAACCTTGCGGCACCAGGTTGAGTTGAAATCCGATAAAAGCGACCGCACCTCCTTCGAACTGCTGAAACGGATTAGACGGGACCGAAAATGGGTAGAGGAGGTTTGCACCGACTTGACCGAGGCCAGTCGTGTCGGGCAGGGGACCACCGGTGTCGCGGAGTGGATTATCGACAATGAGTACATGATTCTCAAGACTGTCCGCGACATCCAACTGAGTCTTCCCCGCAGTTTTTATCGTACCCTGCCAACCATAATGGATGAGGCTTATCGCGGCCGCCTCTTGTATGTCTACCGCCTTGCCAAGGATATTACCGCCGAAACCGGGATGCATCTGACCCTTGATCGAATCATTTCACTTGTTTCAGCCGACCAGGAACATCGTCATCTGATCATCGCCGAACTCTGGGCCCTGCCGCAAATGCTCCGTATCGCCCTGATTGAGAGCATCAAGGGTTTGGCAGTCCGCGCGCAGACCGATCTTTGTGAAAGCCAGCAGGCGGCGTTCTGGGCCAACAGGCTGATAGCGGCCAACAGGCGCGATATAAATCTGCTCTTTTTCATTCTGGCTGAACTCTCTGTCGCCAGGCCGCACCCCTCCCCTCACTTCGGCGCGCAACTGATCGACCACCTTTACGATGAGACGGACATCCTCATCCCGGTCCAGGCATGGCTCGAGCGGACATTCGACAATCCTCTCGATGAAGTGCTGCTGCATGAACAGAATCGACAGGCCGGCGACCAGCTGTCAATCGGCAATGCCTTTGCCAGTCTGCGGCGGCTGGTTCAGCTCGACTGGAAAGAGCTGTTTGAACAGCTCAGCCATGTGGAACAGGTTCTTCGGCGCGATCCGTCAGGGGTTTACCCGGCGATGGATTTCGAAACGCGGGACAGCTACCGCCAGGTGATCGAAGAATTTTCCCATCGAAGCGGTATTGATGAAGAGTCGGTAGCGCAGATTGCCGTGGACCTGGCAGAGGAGAAACGGGAGGAATCAAAATTTCAAAGCGACCTGTCGCAGGTTGGCTACTACCTGGTCGGCAACGGGCGGCCGGAGTTATCCAGGCGAATAGGGTGTACTGAATCAATCCGTTGCCGAATGACTTTCTGGGTCAGGGAGCATCATTGTTCGCTCTATCTCTTTGGAGTGACTCTCCTGACAGGGTTATTTGTTTCCCTGATCGGGTTGTTTGGCCTGCCCGGGGTCGACGCACCCCTGGTGCTCCCCATCCTGCTGCTTTCGATCCTCCCGGCCAGCCAGCTTGCCGTGGCGCTTGTGAACTATTTTGTTACCCGTTTCCTGCCTGCCAGGCCACTTCCCAAAATGGACTTCCAGCTGTCAGGGATACCTGATGAGTTCAGGACACTGGTCGTGATCCCGACGCTGCTGATCAGTGAGGAATCAATCCGTGCGGATCTTGAAAAAATCGAAATCCGTTACATGGCGAATCGAAGCGAAAACCTTCTCTTCAGCCTGTTTACCGACTATACCGACTCGCCCTTTCAAACCGAGGAGCGGGATCAGGCCCTCATCAGCCAGATGGTTCAAGGGGTCAAAAGGCTGAATGATCGCTACGGCAATACTTTTTTCCTGTTCCATCGTGAACGCTCATGGTCTGAAAGCGAGCAGAAGTATATCGGATGGGAAAGAAAAAGAGGTAAGCTGGAGCAATTGAATCAGCTTCTCGATGGGAGCCACCCAGATAATGGCATCAAGTTGATCCAGGTCGGCAGCCTGGATCAACTTGATGCCATCCGTTTTGTAATTACCCTTGACAGCGATA
>CAZOGT010000373.1:0-3016 GCA_964579015.1 uncultured Acidobacteriota bacterium
CGCAGTCAGAACGAATTCATTTGCGCAGCAGCAGTAAGCTGGTAAGAAATCGGGCTGAGAATCTTTATTGAGGTGCAGTGCCGGGTGGGAGTACTGTGGTGTGGAGGACCCGGCACTGCTTGGGGAATTAATCCAATCGATAAAGGATCACCTGTCTGAAATAAAATCTTTTTAGGTTATCCTGTTTTTGCTTCTAATAAGTTTGATACCGTGGGGGACAAAACGTTCCCGAAAAATTTTGTCTTTTTATTAAAAAACCAGGCATTCCCTGGTCGCAGGTCAAGAAAATTGTCGGCCGTCAGGGGGGCATTTCTGCGGAGCCTTTCTTTTCCCGCGGTTATGTTGATGCGGCCTTTGGCAGAAGGAGAAAAGCATTGAAAAAAAAGGTTTTGTACCTGGCGCTTGTCGCTTTGTTAATCCTCATCTTCGCTGGTTTAATCCTGGTCAATGTGCTCGATACGGTTATCAGGGAAGGGATTGAGAGCAATGGTTCCCGGATAACCGGGACCACGGTGACTGTGGAATCCGTAGACTTTTCAGTATTCTCCGGGGAAGGTGCCATAACCGATATGCGGATCCTTAATCCGGAAGGATTTTCAGAGGGACCGGCCCTGGTCCTGGGAAAGATCCTGTTCAAAGCAGAAATGGACTCGCTTTCAATGGACCTTGTAACACTGGCTTGGATAGAGGCAGCTTCAGCAGAGATACTGCCGGAAAAAAACGGGGAAGGAAAGATGAATTTTCAAGTCCTCTCCCAGAATTTGGATGAGGCTGCAAATACCGGAAATCCCGAGGTCAAGGATACGGGAACCTGGACTCCTGACTTGAAAATCTGGAGGCCCCGATTCAAGGTGACCGAGTTTATTCTGGGCGAAGGATCGGTGAATCTTTCCGGACTAGGATATGATCTAAAGAACTTGAAAACCCCTGAGTTCAGACTGCAGAACCTTGGCGGGCCTGACGGGGCTACTCCGGGCGGATTGATGGAAGAGATTTTCTCCGGACTTTATTCTGAAATAATCAGGCATACAATCCAGTCAGGCATCCGGAAATGGCTTGATGGGAATATTGATATTCCCGATGCAGTGAAGGATTTTCTTGGGATCGATTAACCCGGATTTCCATCTCCGGCTGGCTTGCCAATCCGGACTATAGCGCCTACCGCGGCGATACCAGGATTTTCTGTCCCGGGAAAATCCTCGAATCAGGGCTCAGGGCATTCCACTGGAAAAGGTTCTGCAGCCGCACCCCGTATATCCGGGCAATTCGGTAGAGGGAATCGCCTCTTCGCACCGTATGGGTTCCGGATTCTGACGCTAGACTCTGTGCTTCTTCAGCCGTTATGGGCTTTGGTTCCATTATTGGAATAATCAGGTCCTGACCTAATTTCAGCCTGTGGATGTTGCGAATACTATTGGTGTCGGCAATGGCCCTGATGGAAACCCCGTAACGGGAGGCAATCAATGAAAGAGTTTCTCCGGAGCTGACCCGATGGTGCCGAAGGCGAAGCCTCTGGGAAGGAGGCAAATCCGCCAGGGCCTGCTCGAGCTGGTCCCCATATCCCGCTGGTATGTTCAGCGTGTATTCTTTGGGATCAAAAGGGGTGACACCTCGCTGCAAAGCCGGATTCAGGGCGCGGAGATCTTCAAGGGAAAACCCTATGGACTCGGCTATAACTCCCATGTCCACCTGGTAGTCGACAGGGAATTCCTCAATCAGGGCCGGCTCCTGGGGGGTGATGGTGAACCCGTACAATTCCGGGTTGTTATAGATGATAATGGCCGCCAGGGTGGCAGGTACATGGTTCCGGGTCTCCCTTGGGATAAGGCGACGGCTCATCATGGTCCAGTAATCCATGTCGCCATATTTGCGCAGGATCCTCTGGATTCGCCCCGGCCCCACATTGTAGGCAGCCATTGCCAGGCACCAGTCCCCGAATTCCCCGTAAAGATAGTTGAGGTATTTCGCTGCCACGCGTGTCGACTTGATGGGGTCAAGCCGCTCGTCCACCCACCAGTTGACCTCCATCCCATAGAGACGGGCCGTTCCAGTCATGAACTGCCACATGCCTCTCGCCCTGGCCCGGGAGTAGGCGTTGTATTTAAAGAGGCTTTCAACATGGGCCATGTATATCAGCTCTTCAGGGACCCCCTCTTCCTCGAATATCTTCTTTATGTCCCCGATATAGGCAGTGGAACGGTTTAAAGCCTGCTGGGTGTTGGCCCGTGCCCTGTTCTGGTAGTAATCAAGAAACTGGAGGACCTCCTTATTAACGGTAATGGGAATGGAAAACCTGGCATCCCGAAGATCTTCGCTTACCTTGCCCTCAAGAGCGGGAGGAATCTCTACGGAATAAAGGTCAAGCTCTGAAAGCTCATCAAGAAATGAGCCGGGATCATGAGTAAGCTCAATCTGGGGGACCATTTTTAACAGGTTGGCATTAATCGCCAACACCCTGTACCTGCCCAGATTTCGGGAAATACTCTCGGCAGCCCTTCTGATTTCCGGATGCTGTTTATTGGGGCCGGAAGCTGATTCAAGCATGCCAAGGCCTTCCTCTACAAACAGGAGGGCAAGCTCCCACTCCCCTTTTTCAGAATAATCAAGTGCACGTTCATGAAGCGACCAGGCGTCGGTGAGGAGAACATTTCTTTCTTTCTCAAGAGCCCGTTCGAGCAGCTCATCAGGGGAGGGTATTTTCTCAGGAGCGGTATCCCGGCTGGGAGCAGGAGAGGAAGGAGGGTTGATCTGTACGGTTTCGCGATTTGAAGAGCATCCGAATGGGAACAGGTAAAGGATAGCTGCAATAATCGAATAAATAGCTGTTTTTCTGTGTCTCACTGAATAATCGGCTCCGTGTCTTCTGTTTCCGGCTCTTTTCAGCGGGATCAGGTTAATCTGGTAAACTGCCGGACGGTTGAATTCTAAAATTTTAACCAATAGAGCGGAATTTATCCACCCCTAACCTTTTTTTCTTGTTACTTCGCCGCCTTGCTGCGAAAACCGGTGAGAAGTC